>CBDUAX010000244.1:0-7223 GCA_965365235.1 uncultured bacterium | reverse complement strand
CGGCGGCCAAGATGGATCACGCCAGGACGGGAGGGACCCTCCTCAACCAGAAGCTTGCCCCGGGCCTCCTGGATACAGAGGAAGGCCTGGAGAAGTGGGCCCATCTGGTTCGGAGTTACTTCCGCATGGACGGTCACCACATTCAGTTCAACGTGGTGGATGCAGAGACCCTTCGGGCGGCCCAGGCCAACCCCGAGGAGCACCGGGACCTGATCGTCCGGGTGGCCGGGTATTCGGACTACTTCTGCGATTTGGGAGAAACCCTGCAGGAAGAGATCATCGCCCGAACCGAGCACGGAGAGTTCTGACCCGCCGATGCCGAAACTCGTCATCCAGATCCCCTGTTTCAACGAGGAGGAGACACTCCCAGGGACGTTGGCGGACCTCCCTCGGGAGTTGGAGGGAGTGGATCGGGTGGAATGGCTCGTCGTGGATGATGGGAGCCAGGACCGGACAGGGGAGGTGGCCCGTGAGCTGGGGGTGGATCACGTGGTTACGCTGCCACGGAACCGGGGTCTTTCCAGGGCATTTCTGGCTGGGTTACGGGCATCGGTGGAGGCTGGCGCCGATATCATCGTGAACACGGATGCCGACAACCAATACCGGGCCTCCGATATCCCCCTCCTTTTGGAGCCCATCCTCTCCGGTGAGGCCGACATGGTGGTTGGGGCCCGCCCCATCGGGCAGATCCGGCACTTTTCCCTCGTGAAGCGATGGCTCCAGCGGTTGGGGAGTTGGGGGACCAGGGTCTTGAGTGGAACCGAAGTGACGGACGCCGTAAGTGGGTTTCGGGCTTTCAGCCGAAACGCTGCCATGCAGCTCCACGTGTTCAACGAGTACACCTACACCGTCGAAACCCTCATCCAGGCCGGCCAGAAGGGCATGGCGGTGAAGTCGGTCCCCGTCGGCGTAAATCCCGATCAACGGCCCTCCCGCCTCGTGAGGAGTCTACCACGCTACGTCTTGAGACAGGCGACCACCATGCTGCGGATCTTCGTGACCTATCGGCCCTTCCGGTTCTTCGCTCTCCTCGGGACCGGCGTCTTTTGTCTGGGCTTCCTGCTGGGTCTCCGGTTCCTCTACTTCTATCTCAACGGCACCGGGTCTGGGCATGTCCAATCCGTCATCCTGGCGGCCTTGCTCTTGGGAATCGGGATCTTCCTCTTTCTGGTGGGGCTCCTGGCGGACCTCATCGCCGTGAACAGGCGCTTGTTGGAAGACGTGGAGGCACGCTTACAGCGGATGGAAGGAAGGCTCTAGGGGCGAGGGGCCGGTTCCCATCTGAACAGCGTATATCCCGGACTTTGAAACACCGGCGTCAGACACCGTTCAGCGAAGCCCTGAAACCTGTCCCACCTCAGCCTTTCCGGGTCCAGGCCCCGGAGCCGGTAGTAGTTGACGGCGGCGCCGGAAAGGAGGAGGTAGTCGGCACCCACCGCCGCCCCGCAATCCCCCTCCGGTAGCGCCCCCTCCAGATATGGCCAGTTCGTGATTTTGTTGTCTTGGATTACCTCGGCCTCGAAAGGGAACCCTCTAGCCTCGAAAAGCAAAAGGATCCGGTGACCTGAGGGGACGGATGAGTTTATGTGCCGGATTACGGGAAAGAAGGCCCGGACTCCCGGATCATGATGGTTCTCCCAGAACTGTGCTTCCGAAGTGCTTCCCTGGAAGAAAGACACGGCCTGGGTGCCGGCCACCCAGCGGGACATGAAGCGGTAGGTGGGGAGAAGGGCAAGACTCGCCAGGATCAAGACCCCTACGGTCCCCAGCATCCTGGGCAGGTATCTGTGTCCTACCTCCAGGAGGACGAAAGCTACGGCTACGGTCAGGGCCGGGGTGGCAGGGACCAGGTACCGGAGGTTGGTAGAGGGGAAGGGAACCAGAATGAGCCCGAGATAGAGCACCGGCGGGAAAACGAGCCACGCCAGATGCTTCTTCAGGAAGAAGAGGAGAGCCAGGGGAAGGAGAAGAAAGATCCGGTTTGTGAAGTAGAACTGACCCTCTAGTTCTGCTGTAAGTGTGCCTGGATAAAAGAATATACCCCATAGATTTACTGGATCTCTTACTCCCTTCAGCGCTTGCGAGAGAGCCGGGTCGGGGGACGATACGGCAGGAAAGGCCTGATAGAGGCTCTGGAGCCAGGGCTCCACCGTCCGTTCGGCGAAGTAGGGATAGAGAGGGGCGCCCAGCAAAACCCAGTTCTTCAGGAGCCATGGGGCGAGAGCCAGGAGGCCGACCCCAGCCAAAATGGCCGAGAACCTGAAGGCGGCCCCCACCCCCCCTTTTCGCCACGCCACCCAAAGGGCCAGCGGTTTTCAAGACCGGTGCCGTCAACCGCTTGGCTACCTTTTCGCCACGCCACCCAAAGGGCCAGGGGAGCGAGGCCGACTCCGTAGGCCAGGCCATTGAACTTGATCCCAGCAGCAAAACCCACCAACGCGGCCCCCAGGACCGCCCACCAGTCGGAGGTACTGTCCTCCAACGCCAGAAGGAAAGCGTAGTGGGCCAGAATCAGGAAGAGGGCTAGCGTCACATCGGTCCGGGGCGTAATCGCCACCAGGAGAAGGGTCGTGGTGCCCCAGATCAAACCCAGACTCACGCTCCCCGTTTCCCCGGAAAAGAAGCGGCTTCCCAGGGAGAAGAGCGTGAGGCCCATCAGGACAGCCAGCGATCCGTTCAGAAGGGCGGGCCCGGCCGTGCTCCCCAGCGCGAGGAGGGGGAGATAGACCATATGGAGAAGCCCCACGAAGGAGACGTGGAGGTTGTCGGGCGGAAGAAAAATCCGGCCCTCTTCGAGGAAAAGGGTGGGGAGGGGCAGATGGTACATCAGACTGTCCCAGTCCACCGGAGGGGCGGCCCCGAACACCAGGAGGAAGAGGCTCACTGCGCAGAACACCACGAGACCCCATGCCAGAGAACCCTTCATCCCTCCACGCTTCACCAGGAACCCCGGGATCCCGCCCAGCAAGCCGGGGAGTCGGCGGAGCTCCCGCCGACTGAGGACTCCGGCTAGGAGAAGCACCCCCCCCAGGGACCACAGGTTCAACCAACCCACGGCTCCGATTCCGAGGAAGAACGTCGCCAGGATCCCGAGGCCCACGGTGGTTCCGAAGCCCAAGGCCGCCAGAGGGTCTCCAGGGTCCAACTCCACCCTCTTCAGAAGCCACTGGCCCAATCCAAGGGCGGTCCCCAGGAGAGCCAGGACCAGGAAAAGGTCCAGGAGATGGCTCATGACCAGGAGAGGGCCGGTGGCGTCGGGGCTCAGGCCCATCGGGTCAATCCCACCGGTTGAAGTCCATCTTCAAAAGCTCCTCCAGCTCCTGGTTGTACGGCCGGAAGTAGTCCGCCAATTCTTCTCGGGAGACGTCCACTTTCTCCTTGTATCGGCCCTTCCTGTGGACCGGATAACCCCTCCCGCCAATCTCCGAAAGGCCCAAGAACCTCTGGGCCGTTGTCATGGCCTCGGCGGTTCGGGAGAAAAAGTCCTCTGCGGTGAGAATCAGGAGCTGTTCTCTGGGGAAAAACTCCAACCAGCGGGCTAGTTGCTCCGCATACCGGCCCCGGGCCAGATAGGAGGCATGCTGATGGGCGAAGCTCGAGTATCCCTCCTCCTCTAGAATCCGGCCGGTTTCCCGAGGAAGGATCTCCTCTTCCCGCTCCAAAGCTTCCCGAAAAGAGAGCCTTTCGTTTCCATATCCCAATTCCCAGTGGTAGTGGGAGAGGGCCCGGTCGATGGGGTTCCTGAGGAGGACGAGAATCTTGGCGTCGGGGAGGAACCTCGCCATCCGTTCCGGAACCAGCGGATGAAAGAGATAGTACGGAGACGCCTCTCCAGTGATTCGCCCCTGGTTTCCATGGTTTCGGGGGAAGTGAGATCGATACCAGATCGGCCCCTTCTTCCAGTGGAGATCAAAAAAATGGACTTCCTTGAACCGGGGGGGCGAAACCACTGGGTGGTCGGCCAGATACCGAAAGAGGGAGGTGGTCCCTGCCTTTTGTGCCCCCACCACCACGAAGGAAGGGAGAAGGCGACGGTCCCTAAACGCGGCCGGGAGCCGGGGAAGGAGATACAGGGACCGTATGGCCTCCCGCCCGGACCGGTGCAGCCGCCCTTTCAGGGTTGGGGTCGGGAGTGGAGTAGTGGGGTGCCCGCTTTCTTTGGCCATGGTCACCCGCCCAGGAAGAAGGAATGGACCCCCACTTTCCGCCTCACCAGGGCGAAAAGCCAGAGGTTCCAGAGGGCCATGGATGTGGCCGTGGCCAGGGCAGCCCCCTCGATCCCCATTCTTGGGATCAAAAGAACATTCAAGAGCACGTTCATCGCCGCCGCCGTCCCGTAGACCACAGCACTCTGGCGGCCGTGCCCCGTGAGGTTCATGAGGTGCCCCACCGGACCCATTCCCGCATTGACCAACTGTCCCAGCACAAGGATCAAGAGGGCCCACCGCCCAACCGAAAAGCCTTCTCCAAAGAGTGCCAGGACCGGGCCCGCTGCCATCATCAGGAAGAACGCCAGTACCAGAGACGGCCAGAAGGCCCAGCGCGCCACCTTGCCGACGAGAGCCTGGAGGGCAGCTGCATCCCCGTTGGCATGGAAGCTGGCGATCATCGGTGCGGCCACCGCATTCACCGAAAGGAGCATGAAGTTCACCCACCGGGCTGTGCCCGCCGCTCCTGCGTACAACCCGGCGTCCACGTCACCCCTCAAAGCACCGACCATGATGACATCGGTTTGGTTCAGGAGGATCACGAATCCGGCGATCAGGAGGAGGGGGAAGGACTCCTGAAGCCAGGTCCGGGTCCGGAACTCAGGGGTGGCGCCTCGGGCCTCGTCCGGAATGGATTGCCGAAGGAGGAACAGTTGGAGAAAGACGGTAAGGAGAACCGCCCCGGCAACGGCGCCCAACCCCTCGATGGCCGTAAGGCCCTCTCCCCTGAGGACCATCAGGAACCCGCCGGCCAAAGCGAGAGCCGGGAAGAGCACCCGCATGGGCAGGTAGGCCCGGGTCACCTGACGGAAGGCCCGGATCAGCTCCAGGTTCAGGCTTCCCAAGGCCAGGAGAGGGACTATCCAGATGCCCACCAGGAGGGTGTTCCGCCGGGCTTCCTCCAGAGGCAGAAACAGAATGAGGGCGCTCCCCAGAAGAGCGACCCCGAGGCCGGTGGCAAAGGTGAGCTGAGGGCTCCGCCTCACCACTCCCCTCAGGGACCCCCAATCCCCAACCGAGGTGTATGCGGGGATGAAGCGGAGTACGCCGGTGGTCAGCCCCAGTGCGCAGAGAACGGCCAGGACCTGGATCCAACCCATGGCAAAGGAAAAGGCGCCGAATTCCGTCACCCCCATCCACCGAGCGAACCCCACTTGCCAGAGATACCGGAGGATCTGACCACCGGTCTGGATGATCAGGGCTGCGGCTCCCCCCCGTAGGAGGATTCCGGATATCTCCGTGCCTGAGATCCCCCGGTCGTCGGTCATGTCCGAAAAGATCCCTCCCCAGGATCCGGGGGGAGTCTGCCTGCGGAACCCGGGGAAAGAGGGTACCCGTACCTGAGAAGGAGCGGGAGGGTCATCCCGGCGATGAATCCCCCGGTTAGTGCCCTCTGGTTACCCTTCCACTCGGTGTCGTACCGGAGCTCGATCCGGCCGGTCCGAAAGCGGCTGGAGTTCCCCATGGCCGTGTGGTTCTCGGGAAGGACGACGGTGTTTTCCCCCAAGAGGGGGACCTCCGAGCGAGGGACGCCCAGGAGGTCGAAGATCTCCTCCAACGTCTTTTTTGGGTTTGCCGTAAAGTCCTCGTAGCGGATCCTCAGGCCCCTGCGTCCGGCCCTGGCAGCCACCTGTCCGGCCAGGAGGTTCCGGGCGTTCCAGCTCACGGCACTGTGGATGGCCCCGAACCTCGGCATGACCGTCTCTCCCGGCAGCCAGTCCTTCCGTCTCCGCCACGAGAAGGCGACGGCCCTGGGGTCCCGGACCAGGTGCAGGATCTGGGAGCGAATACCCGGGACCAATCCCAAAGGCCCGGGGTTTCCCATCCACTTGGAGGAGTCCACCAGGACTCTTGCCCCGGTGACCTGGGCCAGGGACCGGTAGAGGAGGCCACAGAAACGGGCCCAACCTGCCATTTCCGGCCAGCGCTGGATGGTCTCGGGGCTCATCCTCAACGCTTTGGGAAGGCGGGACCAGCGCGCCACACGGTTCTGCCACTCCGCAACACGGGAGAGGGAAGGAGGGCCGCCGTCCTCGTTCCCCCATCCCTCTCGGGTCCGTGCCAGAGCCTCTCCCCACACAGGGCAATCCCCCACCCTTCGGCCGCAGCCGCACGTCTTCTGGTCCAGCTGGTTCTGGTCCCCCCAAGCCCACCACACTTCGCCAAGGGAGAAGAAGCCTTCTGTGGCTCCCAGCGTCACATCCAGGAGAGTGCTCCCGCTCCTGCCTTTGCCCAGGATGAAGAGGACCTGGGGAGTTTCGTCGGTTCGCCCCCCCCCCGGAAGAGGGGCCCCGGTCTCCTCCGTCGGAGGGGTAGGCGGCTTCGAGGCCATCAGCCCCCCCCCACCGGGTCCCCTGCCGCGGACCGGAGAACATCGAAGTAGCGCCTGGAGACCCGATCCCAGTTCAGCTCTTCTTCGACGGTGTCGCGGGCTCTTCGACCCATCTCCCGACGTTGTTCAGGAAAGTCGGCCAGGGTCCTTAGGGCGTCGGCCAGGGGGCCCGGTTCCTTCTCAGGTACCAGGAGCCCGTTTTCCCCGTCCACAATGACGTCGGGGATTCCCGCGACCCGGCTGGCCACGATGGCCTTCCCGGACCCGAGGCCTTCCATGAGGACATTGGGGAGGCCATCTACGTTCCCTGCGGAATCATGGACCGAAGGGACGGCCAGGATATCGGCGGCCTGGTAGAGTTCCTGAACAGCCTTCCGCCCCCTGTCCCCAAGAAGCCGGAACTCGTTCCCGAGACCCAGGTTCTGGGCTCTTTGGGCCAGGTCTTCTTCCAGATCCCCCGACCCGGCGATCCAGAGGAGGGGCCGCTGTCCGTCCCCGGGTCCCCCGCTCTGCCTCGGAGCAGCAAGAGACGACCGGGTCAGACCCATTGTCCGCGTCGTCCCTGGCCCCTGACTCCTGCCGACTGCGGGCGTCCTCGGTCGATCGACGCGCCGGATGGGCAGCGGCGTGCCCGTGAGGAGGACGTGGCGTGGTCGTCCACGCGCGGACGACGAAGTGATGCG
>CBDUAX010000243.1:0-7227 GCA_965365235.1 uncultured bacterium | reverse complement strand
ACAGGCCGCCGACCTCAATCGCGCTGAAGCCACTCCGGAGGCTCCATCGAAGACTGGCCGTCCTTGGGTCCGGAAGACTTGCGGCTCCAGAGGGAAGAGGAGGAAGGGACGGTGCGACTGGTGACGGAGGGGAAGATCCTCCAAGCCCTTCTGGAAGATGTCGGAGCTGCCGAGGCAGGGGACCGGGTGGACGTGGCGATGTTCTACCTCTCGGAGCGAAGAGTGGTGAAGGCCCTTCTGGATGCCGACTCACGAGGCGCCACGGTCCGGCTGGTGCTCGATCCGAACAAGGATGCTTTCGGTCGAGAAAAGGGGGGGATCCCCAATCGACAGGTAGCGGAGGAGTTGGTTTCCCGGTCCAACGGCCGGATCTCCATTCGTTGGTACGACACGCACGGTGAGCAGTTCCACACAAAGCTGGTGTTGGTTTTCCGGGAAGACTCGGTAACGGTATTGGGCGGGTCGGCGAACCTGACCCGAAGGAATATCGATGATTACAACCTGGAGGCGGACCTCCGGTTCGGCCTCCCCTCCGGGGCACCTCTTGCCGACGCGACGTTGGGGTATTTCGACCGGATCTTCCTGAACCGAGGCGGGGAGTTTACGGTCCCCTACCATGCCTACAGAGACGACAGCTGGTTGAAAACGGTCCGATATCGGTTGGAGGAATTCACGGGTTTCTGCTCCTACTGACGGACGGCGGTGGGTAAAGGAAACGGGCCGAGGCCAGCGCCTTCCAGACTCTCAAAGGAAACAAAGGACCGAACCATGTCAGCGACCCACACGATTCGAGGTCGAGAAGGATCACTCCTGAATCGAATTCTGCCGGCAATCCTGGTCCTGCTGGGGTTGGCCCCACCCCTTCAGGCCCAACAGCTGACGAATCTCAGCGGTGATTTCTTCCAGGATCTCCCCTTCCGGCACATCGGGCCCGTGGGGAATCGGGTCAGTGCGGTAGTGGGAGTTCCGGGCGACCCCAACACCTACTATTTCGGCGCCGCCTCAGGGGGGGTCTTCAAGACGGTGGATGGCGGGGTTCACTGGGAGCCGGTCTTCGATGACCAGCCTGCCCAGTCCATCGGGGCGTTGGCCATTGATCCCACCAATCCGAATGTCGTTTGGGCCGGCACCGGGGAGGCGCACATCCGGAGCAACGTCTCCATCGGGAACGGAGTCTACAAAACCACCGACGGTGGTCGGACCTGGGCCCATCTGGGACTGGACCAAACGGGGCGCATCAGTCGGATCGTCATCGATCCGCGGGATCCGGATGTCGTCTTTGTGGCCGCTCTCGGCCACCTCTACGGCCCTCAACAGGAGCGGGGGGTATACCGCACCATCGACGGAGGAGAGAATTGGGAGCGGGTCCTCTTCGTGGACGAGAACACCGGCGCCTCGGATCTCGTCATGGATCCCAACAACCCGGAGATCCTCTTCGCCGGAATGTGGGAGATGATCATCTGGACCTGGGGGCGTCAGAGTGGCGGGCCAGGCAGCGGCCTCCATGTATCCAGAGATGGGGGCGATAGCTGGGAAAAACTGTCGGGAAACGGTCTTCCCCGGCCTCCTCTCGGGAAGGTGGTTTTGGCCATGACCCCCGACGACTCGGACCGGATCTATGCCCTCATCGAGACCAACTCCAATCGGGAGTTCGCCGAACTCGACGACCATCAAGGAGTCCTCTGGCGCTCCGACGATGGTGGCTTCTCGTGGCGAATGGTCAATGCCGACCACACCCTCGTGCAACGTCCCCACTACTACTCTCGGGTCGTGGCTGCTCCGGATGATCGGGACGAGGTCCATTTCCTGGCCACTTCCCATACCACTTCCCTGGACGGTGGAGTCAGCGTCCAACGAGGGAGCGCCGGCGGCGACAACCACGACATCTGGATCGATCCTCTCCAACCGGACAGGATGGTGGTGGGGAACGACGGGGGAATCAGCATCTCTACGACGCGCGGAAAAAGCTGGTTGAAACCGAGGCTCCCTATCGCCCAGATGTACCACGCGTTCACCGACAACCGCATTCCCTATTTCGTCTACGGGAACCGGCAGGACGGATCCTCTTTCCGGGGGCCGAGCAACAGTCTGAGCGGCGGTTCCATTCCCATCGGGGAGTGGCACCCGGTTGGTGGGTGCGAGTCCGGGTTCGCCATCCCGGACCCGGTGGACAACAACATTGTCTGGTCGGGATGTTACGAGGGGATCCTGGACCGATACGACATCCGGAACGGTCAGTCCAGGAATGTCTCGGTGTGGCCTGACAACCCTGAAGGGTGGCCGGCGGGAGAATTGCGGTACCGCTTCCAGTGGACGTTTCCCGTAGCCATTTCTCCCCACGACCACAACCGGGTGTACGCCGGGAGCCAGCACGTTCACCAGACCACCGACGGAGGGCACAGTTGGTCCGTCATCAGCCCTGACCTCACCACCAATGACAAGACCAAGCAGGAGAAGACGGGAGGACTCACGCCCGATGATGCCAGCCCCACCTACGCAGCCGTACTCTTTGCCATCGCCGAGTCGCCCCTTCAAGAAGGATTGATCTGGGCAGGGTCGAATGACGGGCTTCTCCACGTCACCAGGGATGGAGGGGAGAGCTGGACGAACCTCACCGGGAACATTCCGGACCTCCCCCAGTGGGGAACCATCAGCAACATCGAACCCTCCCGGTTCAACGCCGGAGCCGCTTACATCTCTGTGGATTTCCATCAGATAGGGAACACGGAGCCGTATGCCTATAGGACCTCCGATTTTGGGGAGAGTTGGGAGCTCATCACCGAGGGGATTCCCACCAGTGTGTTCTCCTATGTCCATGTGATCCGGGAGGACCCCGTTCGGCCGGGGCTCCTCTACCTGGGCACAGAGAATTCCCTCTATCTGTCTTTCAATGACGGCGAAGACTGGCTCCCCCTCCAGAACAATCTGCCCCATGCACCGGTTTATTGGCTCACTGTTCAGGACCACTTCAACGATCTCGTGGTCGCGACGTACGGGCGTGGATTCTGGATCCTGGACGACCTGACCCCCATCCAACAGTTGACCTCCGAGGCTCTGGGGTCCGGGGCCCATCTTTTCGTGCCCCGAGACGCTTACCGGTTCCGTTCCAAGACGGGTCGGGTCGGGCAACCGGAAGATCCCGGCGCCGGTCAAAACCCCCGCGGCGGGGCCTCCATTCACTATCTCCTGGAGGGAGATCCGGAGGGAGGCGTTGAGCTGGAGATCCTTGACGTCGGGGGAGAAGTCGTGAGGGACCTCGGGTCCGTCCCCAGTGGTTCCGGCCTCCACCGGGTATACTGGGACCTGCGGTACGAAGCTTCGGAAACCCCCAGGATGCGGACCAAGGTCCTTGAGCACTCTCATGTGCCCATCGGAGAGGATCAGTGGAGGCCTGCAGGCGAGAGAGGAACAGTCTCGCCGCTGGCGCCTCCAGGGGCCTATTCGGTTCGCTTGAGCATTGGGGAGGAGGTGCTCACCCAGCCTCTCACCATCCTGAAGGACCCCAACTCTACAGGGTCCGAATCCGATATCAGGGCCCAGACCGAGGTGATCCTACAACTCCGCGACGAGGCGAACGCCGTGGTGGATCTCATCAACGAAGCCGAGGTCCTCAGAGCCCAACTCCTGGATCTCGGCGATCGGATAAGGGGGATGGACGGGGCGGAGGAGATCACCGACGCCGCGGCCGTGTTGGACCAGACACTGGTCGACCTGGAAATGGGGCTGACCGACCTCCGGCTCTCGGGAGGTACGGCGGGCCAGGACGCCCTCCGTTGGCCTCGGCAGCTCTACGCCAAGATCACCAGCTTGGCCGGTTATATCGGTGGATCGGATTTTCCTCCAACAACTCAGCAGCTTGAGGTACACCGGCGTTACCAGGGACTCCTGCGGGAGGCACAAACAGAAATGGAGACCATCAGAAACGGAGGTCTTGCCGCCCTCAATCGGCTCCTGGTGGAAAGAGGGGTTCCCCACGTCATGGGGGTGAGCGGGGGTTGAGGGTCAGGTTCCACCCCCATCCGCCAACCGCCAGAGATACCACGAAGCCACGCTTCGCAGGGGGCTCCACACTTCGGCCCGGGCCAGCGCCTGGGCCGGGGTGGGACGTTCCTCCATCCGGTCCAGGATTCGGATTCCCTCCTGAAGGCCCAGGTCACCAGGCGCGAAGATGTCCAAACGCCCCAGGTGAAAGAGAAGGAACATCTGGGCAGTCCATTCTCCGATGCCCCAAACCTCAGTAAGGCGCTCCGAGACTTCCTGGTCGGAATAGCGGTGGAGGCTTCGGAGTTTCAGGCGGCCTTCCTGGACTCGTTCGGCCAGGTCCAGGATCGCCTTCAGCTTGTTTCTCGAAAGGCCGGCCCTTCGCAGATCGTCCTGGGCTAGGGCCAGAATCTCCCCCGAGGTGGGGAAACGACTTGGGTTGGGACTCAACGACTGAACGCGGTCGTGGATGGTCCTGGCCGCAGCTACCGCCAGCTGCTGGTAGATGATGATCCGGGCCAGCGTGTGGAAGTAGGGGAGACGGGGTTGCAGGGGGAAGCCGGGAAAGGGGTCGAGTCCCTTCCTTGCTTCGGCCAGAACCGGGTCACGCTTGTAGAGTTCCCGGAGGGCGGCCGAGGAGGGTCGGTTCGGTCCCGAGTTCATCGCTGCGACTCCGACCCATCTGAGTTGGGGATACGATGTGCGAGCCAGTGGGCCGGTACTTCCCGGCGGTTTACCCCTGGACCCTCTATCTCGAGGCGGACCGCGGCTCCTCCGCCACCCTGGAAGAAGAGGATCTCGATGGGGTGCCAACCTCGGTGGAGGGCCGATTGCCCCCGCTTCTCCGACAGGGAGTGAAATCCGTCGTGATCGACCACGGGCTGCCCGGCAATGGAGAGGCGACTACCGTCATCGGAGGAAAGAAAGAAGGTAAAGAGGCCACTTTGAGGCACTCGTACAAAACCGGTGAGCCGCAATCCAAAACTCTGTCGAGGGGCAGACTCGGGCAGCGTGACTCGCGGTGTACCCAGGAGAAACCCCTGTGGCTCCAAACCTCCTGAGACAAGAGGGATGGAATCCACGGATGAGAAATCACCCGCAAAGAGCTGCCCAGACAACCCTTGGACCCGCCGACTTCTTGGGAGAGAAACGGCCGGGGAAAGTTCCGCCTTCCGGATGCGAGACCGCTTCACCGCTCCGACCCTGCCGTCAGCGAGGACCACCCGGGCGGCGACATCCACCCCTCCCTCGTCCACCTCGACAGAAAAGGGATCGGAATACACTGGTGACCCAGGCCCTGGGTCGGAGCCATCCACGGTGTAGCGAATCTCACCGGCCTCGACCGGGGCCGAAAGGTCCACCACGGCCCAACTGTCCAGGGTGAGACCATCTCCCTCCAACCCCAGGACGTCTGGGATGCGGTAGTTGACCCCAACCTGGTCCAGCCGAGAGAGGTGGGCCGGGATCCGTTGAATGAAGCTCTCCCAATCCCGGGCTTCCCGCGGGGACCACACCACCTCGGAGAGGGCCAGGAGTCGGGGAAAGACCATGTACTCCACATACTCTGTGGTAGCCATGTACTCCGTCCAGACATTTCCCTGACCGCCCAGAACGTGGGCCGCCTCCTTGTCGGTCAACTCAGGGGGGACAGGTTCGAAGGCATACACCCTCTCCAGAGGAGCGAAGCCACCGATAGCCAGAGGCTCCTGAATCGTGTCGCCCTGATAGTAGTCCAGATAGACATGGCTGTTCGGGGTCATAATAACATCGTGCCCCTGGCGGGCTGCCTCCGTTCCGCCGGCCATCCCTCGCCAGGACATGACCGTGGCGTTGGGGGCTAGCCCCCCCTCCAGGATCTCGTCCCACCCCACCAGGTCTCGTCCGTTTGCGTTCAGAAAGCCTTCGATCCGCCGGATAAACCAGCTCTGTAACTCGTGTTCGTCCGCCAAACCCTCCCTCTGGATGATTTCCTGGGCCAGGGGGCTGTTCTCCCAGGCGAACTTTGGGGCCTCGTCCCCTCCGATATGGATGTACCGGCTCGGGAAAAGGCCCATCACTTCCGTCAGGACATCCTCCAGGAACGTGAACGTCTCCTCTTTGGGGCAGTATATGTCCCGGGTCACCCCCCATCGCGTCGATACCTCGAAGGGCCCGTCGGTGCAGGCCAGGTTCGGATATGCGGCCAGCGCCGCAACGGAGTGACCCGGCATCTCGATCTCCGGGATCACCGTGATGAACCGCTCCTGGGCGTACGCCACCACCTCCCGGACCTCATCCTGTGTGTAGAATCCGCAGTGTGGGACCCCGTCCCCGACGAAGGGATCGAAGTTCTTCTCCAGGATGGTCTCGGCCCGGCAGCTGCCCACCTCGGTCAACCGGGGGTACCCCAGGATCTCGATCCGCCACCCCTGGTCCTCGGTCAGGTGCCAATGAAAGACGTTCATCTTGTAGGCGGCCAGGAAGTCCAGGTACCGCTTGATGAAAGGCACTGGGAAGAAGTGCCGCCCGACGTCCAGGTGCATCCCCCGGTAGGTGAAGCGTGGTCCATCCTCAATGTCGACGCCTGGAATCGTAAGGGGGCTTTCTTTTTCTCCCCTCAGGGCGGGGATCAACTGGCCCAGGGTTTCGAGTCCGTAAAATACCCCCGGGGCACCCCCGGCCTCCAACTCCACCCCGTCTTCCTGGACCTCCAGCTCATACCCTTCCGCGTCGAGGCCTGGGAGTCCGCTCCCAATGGGGACGGGGGAGACTCCGGCTTCGGCTTCACTCTCGAGCCGGATCCAGATCGTTTCTCCCGCCTCCGCGACCTCCGAGATCGGCAGTGGAAGTGAGGTTGCGTCCCGGACTCTGGTGGCCCACTCCTCTACGGTGGTCCGGACCTCGGGTCCAGGATTCCCAGCCAATACAATTCGGGTGGTCTCCTTCAGGACAAACTCGCCCTCCTCCGCCTCCATCTCCCTGGGTGTCGGGATGACCGAATAGACGGCCGGATCGGCACCCTCCCGATGGCAGCCCGAAAGGTTGAGAGCCAGCAGTATCAGGGTGGAAGCGCAGATTCTTGACATGGGTAAGAACCCTGTGGAAAACCGATGAAAGGGTAGACCGAACCGACCCTTGGGAACGGCCCAATCTTGGTCTGGCTCCGGCGGCGGGTCAAACAGTGGAGGTAGGCAACTTCGGCCCACCTCTCTGCCCGTCTGGCCGTTCCGGCCCAGCCGTCCCATTCTGTTCCCGACCTTCACGAGA
>CBDUAX010000242.1:0-7255 GCA_965365235.1 uncultured bacterium | reverse complement strand
CTCCTAAGGAAGAGTTTGGGTTTCAGCTGTCGAAGGATCTTCAGAAAGATCGAGACCACGACGGCTGTGTCTAACGATTGTGCAACAATCATAGAGGCCATGTTCACATTTGTCAAGGGGTTTATTTAGACATTTCCTTGACATCTTAGTTTGGTGGTCCTACAATGATTCTATGAACGCTGAACGAGGAGAAACTCCCAGACACCCGATCCGGGTGGTGGCGCGTCGAACAGGTCTGACTCCGGCCCTACTTCGAGCGTGGGAGAAACGTTACGGAGTCGTCACCCCGTCCCGGTCCGAGGGCGGCCAACGCCTGTACTCTGACGAGGATGTCCACCGTCTCAGCCTCCTCCACAGAGTCGTGGACGAAGGTCGTAGCATCAGTCAGGTGGCAGGTCTTTCCTCTGCGGAGTTGAGCTCTCTTGTGGAGGAGGATCTCTCCGAACGCTTGGCTCCCCCTGCGCCTGAACCGCTGGAGACTGTTTCGGCCAGGGCTGTTCTGGACCAAGCCAGGCAAGCGGTAAAGGGTATGGACGGGAAGGGCTTGGAGAGGATCCTCACCAGAGGGGCCATGGCCATGCCGGTGCCCACCCTCATCGATGAGGTTTTGAGTCCTCTCTTGCGAGGCATCGGTGAGTCGTGGGAGGAAGGAGAGATGGGTCCGGCCCAGGAACACCTTTCTTCTGTGGTCGTACGGCGGTTTCTGGAGTGGCTCCTGAACACGGTCGAGGGTGGGAAGGGGGCCCCGGTCCTGGTTTCTGCGACACCTGCCCGGGAACGCCATGAACTCGGTGCTTTGTTGTCGGCTGTATCTGCAGCGGGCGAGGGTTGGAGTGCGACCTACCTGGGTCCTGACCTTCCTGCCTCCGAGATCGCCGGAGCGGCAAAGAAGTTGGGTGCCCGGATTGTGACTCTTTCCGTGGTGGATCCGGCTTTGGGCGCGGGTTTTACAGACGAGATCAATGCGCTCCGGGCCGCTTTGCCTCGGAGCCTGCGTTTGGTGGTCGGGGGGCCGGAGGAAATTCTTGAGCCTCTGAGGGCCGAGATCGAGGGTGTTGAGTTCTTGGGGGGGCTGAAAGAGTTCCGGGAGCTACTTCGACGGGATTTCCCCAGCTACTGACAGCTGATCCCGCATCTGGAGAACGTCAGAGAGGGCGAGGAGGGGTGAAGGCGGGGTTTCCCGTCCTCGCCCCTCTCTAGTTCCAAGACTTTTTCACGTGAAACATCTGACCAAATCAAGACCCAGCTTTCCTGCGGTCGGGAGGGAAGGCGAGGGCGGTGTTTCACGTGAAACACAAAAAGAGTTGAGTGGAGGAGGAGAGTACCTCAACGGACCACCGTGCTTGCAGCTCAGATTGGGCTGAGTTCGATATGTGCTTGGGCTGCCTCCGGAAGACCGTCTTGGTTGAAGTCATACTCAGAGGTTCCATCGAGAACGAGAGTCGTCCCCTGGAAGAAGAAGGTAGCTACCAGGGCAGGACCCTCGGGGGAGATGGGTTTGATCGTAATCTGATTTCCGGAAACCGTGACTTCCCCAACCTCAGTATTTGCGGCTCCGAATGCCGCCAAAGATGCAGAGTATTGCCCGGTGGCAAGGATAGAGAGTGTGAACGTAGCCCCAGCTTGAATCAGATCTACACTGACATCGGGATTCGCGGAGTTGGTCAGGATCAGGACTTGGGCTCGCCAGGTCCCCACGAGAGGTTCGAGCTCCGACTTGGGTCCTGTGCCGTCATCGGAACACCCTAGAAACAGAGCGACAATGAGGGAGAAAAGACCAGGAGCCCAGATCAGAGAGATACGACGCTTCTGCATGACTCTTCGATTCCTTGTCGCCCCCAGCGCTGGGGCCCCGACCGTGGAGGGGTTCAAACACAGGGGAATCTCAGGCAGGAGGTGGACCACAGTCAAGTGAGATCCCGGGTTTCCAGCAAGAACTCCCAGGAATATATTCAAATCCTTTCCCTTTCGGTTTCCTCGGAGTGGGGTCTGACTGAGAAATGTCTCGTGTCATTGCCATCGCAAACCAAAAAGGCGGAGTCGGTAAGACCACCACCGCCATCAATCTAGGGGCCTCTCTAGCGGTGGCTGAGCGTCGAACCCTCATCATCGACATTGATCCTCAGGCCAATGCTTCTAGTGGGTTGGGGCTAAATCGTCTGGCAAATTCGCCCACGATTTACGACGTTCTGGTCCGGAACAAACCCATCGAAAAGGCCACTCAAAAAGCGCTCCACTTCCCATTTCTGGACCTGGTTCCATCAACAAGGGATCTGGTAGGAGCGGAGATCGAGATGGTTGGGATGCTCTCCCGGGAGACGGTCCTTCGTCGGGCCTTGGAGTCGGTCCGGAACCAATATGACTTTGTTCTGGTGGACTGTCCTCCTTCTTTAGGCCTCTTGACCCTGAACACGCTGACCGCTGCAGACTCGGTCTTGATTCCCATCCAGTGTGAGTTCTATGCCCTCGAGGGACTGAGCCAATTGCTCAATACCGTTCGAGTGGTCCAAAGGGCTTTGAACCCGAAGCTCAAGATCGAAGGGGTTTTGCTCACCATGTTCGACCGGCGTCTGAATTTGTCCAAGCAGGTTGCGGCGGACGCCCGAGAGTACTTCGGTTCGAAGGTCTTTCGGACCGCTGTTCCCAGGAATGTTCGCCTGGCCGAAGCTCCTAGTTTTGGGGAGCCGATCGTCTTGTACGACGTCCTGTCAGCTGGAGCTCAAAGCTATCTCTCTCTTGCCAGAGAGTTGCTCGGGGCCGATGCGTCGATGCCCGCCGACTGGAGCCTCTGGCAGGGAGGGACCCCATGACGAAGGGGAAACAAGAACGTCTCGGCCGGGGCCTTGGCGCTTTGCTCGGGGAGTATCTGCAAGAGGAACCCAAAGCGGACGCCGGAGAAGTTCGGAGCCTGCCGGTGGCAACGATTCGCCCCAATCCATTTCAGCCACGGAAAGAGTTTCAGGTGGGCGAACTGGAAGATCTCGCCAGGTCCATCCAGGAGAATGGTCTTCTCCAGCCGCTCATGGTCCGGCCCTCCCCCAGTGGGGGTGACCGATGGGAGTTGGTGGCAGGAGAGCGGCGACTTCGGGCGGTGACTCAATTGGGATGGACCGAGGTTCAGGCTTTGGTGCGGGAAGTAGATGATCAGACCCTCCTCGTATTGGCGTTGGTGGAGAACCTTCAAAGGGAGGCCCTCGGCCCCTTGGAGGAAGCCCAGGGTTATCGGGTTCTCAGCGACACCTTCGGTTTGACACAGGGGGAGATCGCAACAGCGGTGGGGAAGGATCGGTCGACGGTAGCAAATACCCTTCGCCTCCTGCAGCTTCCACCCTCGGTCAGGAAGCTTTTGGCCGAGGGCGAACTTTCTGCCGGCCATGTACGGCCGCTCCTGAGCCTGGCCGACCCTCTGAGGGCTGCGGAGTTGGCCCGGGTCGCCGCCCGGGAGAAGTGGTCTGTCCGACAGGTTGAGGAGCAGGTCAAGCGGGGCTCTGCCGGAGAGAAGAAGACCGGAAAAGGAAGCCCCAAGGGGCAGGACCCGATCTTGCAGGCTTTGGAAGAAGAGCTCAGGGGGGCCTTGGGGACCCGAGTTCTCCTACGTCGTGGGAAGAAGGGGAAAGGCGTCATCGAGGTCCCCTTCCTGAGCGTCGAGGATTTTGAACGGGTCTTCCTTCATATCACAGGAAAAGAAGTCACTGAGGTGGTGGAGTAGACCGGAATGAGACGAAAGACCGGTGGCCTTACGGTCATGTTGGTTCCAGAGGAAGGCGGGGAGAGTCGGAGCTTCCGCCTTTCTCGGACCGGGCTCAGGGCTACGGTGCTCGGCGGGAGCGCCCTCGTGGTTCTGGTCGGGGTCATCACGGTGACGTGGTGGTTCTTGGCCTTTGAAACTGTAAAGGGCTGGCGTCAGCAAACCCTGCTGGATTCCCTACAGGCAGAACGAGGCCAACTGCTTGTCGTGGTGGATCAGATGGCCAGGGTGGAGGCGGAGTACGAAAATCTTCGGTCTTTGTTCGGCATGTCCGCTGACCCGGTGGCCCCGGATCTCTGGTTACCACCGGCGGGCCTTCCTGGAACCAGGGAGGTGGGAACGCGGTACCCCGCCGAGTCGGAAGTACCATCCGCTTGGCCGTTGACGGAAGCCGGTTTTGTGACCCAACCTTTGACGGAAGGGGAGGCCGGCGACCACCCGGGTCTGGACATCGCAGTGGCAACCGATTCCTACATCCGAGCTTCCGGCACGGGCCGGGTACTGAGGACCGGAGAAGATGGGATCTACGGACGGTTTGTCGTACTGGACCATGGTCAGGGTTATCAAACGGTCTATGCACACGCGTCCATGGTTTTGGTAGCCAGAGGCCAGGCGGTTCGAAGAGGAGAGGTCATAGGATTGACCGGCTCAACCGGACGGTCTACCGCGCCCCACCTACATTTCGAAGTCTTGCTCAACGGACTCCCTGTGGACCCCATGACCCTGGTGGAACAGCCGGGGTGATTCGGTGGACACGTTTGCTCCGATACCCTTGGAAAACACGGAAGCACGAACGCATTGACGCTGAGGAAGGGAAAATGGCGAAAGAACGACAGGCAGGGGTCAGTCCGCCGGAGCAGGTGATCTCGATTATCGGGCCGGGTATGAAGATCACCGGAGATTGTGAGACGGATGGCGCCGTTCGGATAGAAGGCACCGTCCAAGGAAATATCAGGGCTGGAAAAGCGGTGGTGATTGGGAAAGAAGGTTTGGTAGAGGGGGATATCTTCACTCAGGATGCAGTGATCTCAGGGCGGGGAAAGGGGGCCCTGAGAGCCGAGTCCCGACTGGAGGTGCAGGCCAGCAGTCAGGTCGAAGGCGAGATTTCAGCAGGCAGGATGCAGGTGGAGGAAGGGTCGAACCTGAGTGGAACTGTGAAGATCGGGAAAGGGGCACCTGAACCCGCCCCGGTGACTCGGTCGGTGAATGAGGACTCTCAGGGTTAGTTTCCGGAGTACCTCTTCCCCGAAAAGAACCGGGGATTCCACAAATGTTGAAATCTGGCTCGGGACTGTAAGTAATTTTGGTACAACGATTTCTGGAGTTCATTAGCCTCCATACCTGGCGAGAATCGGGGTTTTCCACAATCGAGCCACCCCCATTTCCTCACCCCCCAGGGGCGAAATCCTCCATGCCGGTGGCGGGATCCTGACTCATGGCAAAACTAGAACCTATCCTCTATTTCATCGACAATCTTCTCTCCGTCCGCGGTTTTCCGGACTATTCCCATGCTTTGAACGGGCTTCAGGTGGAGGCCCCGGAGGAAGTGCACCGAATCGCTGTCGCAGTAGACGCGAGTGAAGCGACCATCCAGGCGGCGGTGGATCTCGGGACTCAACTGTTGGTGGTCCATCACGGTCTCTTTTGGGATGGCCTTGGGCCTTTGCGGGGGCCGCGATTCCGCAAAGTGAAAGCTCTGATCGAAGGAAGAATGGGCCTCTATGCTGCTCACCTCCCCCTGGATGCGCACCCCGAGATCGGTAATTGTGCCCTCCTGACGCGGGAAATGGGCCTTGAGCCCAGTGGGCCCTTTGGCTCCTTTGACGGTCAACCCGTCGGTTGGTGGGCGCAAGGGCCTGTGGACCGAGAAGAGCTGAAGGTCAGGATGGCCGCGGCCGTGGGTGGCGGGGTGCGATTGGTTCCAGGGGGGCCCGAGACGGTGGAGAAAGTGGGCGTGGTTACCGGCGGAGGAGCTTCTTTCCTCGTCGAGGCGGCGACAATGGCGGTCGACACCCTGGTGACCGGTGAAGCTGCCCACCATCATTTCCACGAGGCCATGGAACTGGGGATCAATCTCCTCCTGGGTGGCCACTACGCCACCGAGACCTTCGGCGTCAAAGCCTTGGGCGGGCGGCTCTCAGAAGAGTTTGGGGTTACCTGGGAGTTCCTAGATCTTCCGACAGGATTTTGACCCACAAATCGCCCAACTAGGGGGAACTCCAGCGGAGTTTGGCCACTTCGGGGAGATCGGTGGAGATCACCCCGGGAGAACCGCCTGTTTCCTTGCAGGGGGCGCCGGTCGGCGCCATTTTCCGGACCCTCACCATGTGTCCAAGGAGAACTTCATGGCTTCCCGGCACCGTACCGCCGTCCTACTCCTCGTTGTCCTTGAGTGTATCCTTCCCGTTCACGCCTTTGGTCAGGCGGTCCCGACCCCTTTATCACACTTCGGGTTTGAAATCGGCGAAGATCGTAAACTCGGAAACTGGGACCAGCTCACGGCCTACTACGAACGGGTGGCGGGCGCCAGTGATCGAGTCAGGGTTGATACCCTGGGTCTGACGACCATGGGACTCCCCTTTGTGATGCTCACCACCACGAGCCCTGAAAACCATGCCCGCTTGGAGGAGTTACGTGAGATCCAGCTGAAGCTGGCCGACCCCCGCAAGATCAGAGGGGAGAATGAGCTGGCTCAGTTGCTGGACATGGGTAGAACGGTGGTCCTCATTACGCATGGGATCCATGCGACGGAGGTAGGGGGCCCCCAGATGTCTGCTCGACTGCTCTACCGCATGGCCACGTCCCAGGACGAGGATATCCTGAAGATCCTGGATGAAGTCATCTTTCTGGACATCCCCTGCCTGAACCCAGACGGGACGCAGTGGGTGGTGGATTGGTACAACCAATGGGTGGGTACGGAGTACGAAGCGGCGCCCCTGCCATGGCTGTATCACAAGTACGTGGGGCATGACAACAATCGGGATTGGTACGCCTTCACCCAGGTAGAGACCCAACTGGCGGTAACGGGTGGCCACAACGTTTGGCACCCGCAGATCGTCCACGACATCCACCAGACGGGATCGAGCGGGGCCAGGATCTTCTTTCCGCCCTTCATCGATCCATACGAGCAGAACATCGATCCGGCACTGATCTCTGGCGTAAACCAACTGGGATCGTATATGGCCGCCGAGGTTGCCGCGAAGGGGATGCCGGGGGCGGTGATTCATCAGCGGTACGATGGGTTCACACCGGCCAGGGCCTATCAACACTACCACGGAGGGGTGAGGATCCTCAGCGAAACAGCATCGGTGCGAATTGCCACTCCGGTGGACGTGACACCAGAAGATCTCCGGAGTGGCAGGACCGGAGACATGACGGTTCCCAGCTGGAACTTCCCCTGGCCCTGGGAGGGCGGAGAATGGGGGCTTCCAGACATCGTTGACTACATGGAGGCCGGGGCCGTCGCTCTTCTCAACAACGCGGCCCGGAACCGGCGCTATTGGCTGG
>CBDUAX010000241.1:0-7274 GCA_965365235.1 uncultured bacterium | reverse complement strand
TCGGTCTGATCACCCTGCCTAATGAACATGGTGCCCGTTTGGGAGAGAACCACTGCATCGAAATCGGGGATTTGACGGACCTCAGACACCAGGACCGGATCACCGATCGGTACGGGGGTGTCAGGGAGGTTCAGGATAAGACTTGAATCGGTACATCCTGCTATCAGGAGAACCACCGCCACCGCGCCCTGTCCGAGCTTCTTTTTCATGGCTCTACTCTCCAATCGATGCCCATCGGTCGTTTCTTTTTGCGGCGACCATTTCGCCGTCGGTAAGGGACGCGGATTCCGGCCGGGAAACCCGCAATTGGAGGCTTTAGCGCCCTGAACCGGCAGGGAGTATATTCGAGGATTCCAAAACCAGCAGGATGATGGAAACCTATGTCTCATAGTCTTTCTGACTCGGTTACTGCACTCATCGGTGGGCTGGGGGTCGGTGAAGCTCCTCCGCCGAAAGTTGCCGCCGAGCTGATGCCCCTCGTCTATGAGGAGTTGAGAGGCTTGGCGCGCCGGTACCTGAGGTCCGAACGCCGAGACCACACTCTGCAGCCGACCGCCCTGGTCCACGAGGCTTATCTCAAGCTCGTCGACCAGACCCGGGTGAGTTGGCAGGGCCGGAGTCATTTCCGGGCCATCGGAGCACAGGCTATGCGACGAATCCTCATCGATCATGCCCGGGAGCAGGGAGCCGAAAAGCGAGGGGCTGGCCGGTACCAGGTGACCCTATCCGGTTTACCCCATGCAGCAGGAGGGCAGGACTCCATTGATTTGACGGAGGTCATCGTCCTCGAAGAGGCACTTCTGGAGCTGGGGGAACTCGACCCGCGTCAGGCTCGGGCATTGGAGTTACGGTTCTATGGCGACCTTCCCGTGGCTGAGATCGCCGAGGTCCTGGGCGTATCGAAACGAACCGTGGAAGGAGACCTGGCTCATGGTCGGGCCTGGCTTCGGCGCCGACTGAGCCGAAAAGGGAAACAAGGAGGGACGGGGGACCAGGGCACGGACGGGTGATGTGGGTGGCTGCCTGGGGTCTGAACCGGGGGGTACCGACTTCCGCCAACAAGAGGGCCTCCGACTTCGGCCGCCTGCGGCGGCCTCCGACCCAACCGGCCGAATACGGGTGACCTATCCGCCCTTCTTCAAGATCCCTTCTCTTCCACCTTCGGGCGGTTCACCAGGTAGGCCAGGGCCAGGAGGCTTACGCCGAACCCGAAGAACATCAGAATCCGCCAGCCCGGATCCAATTGGGAGAGGTCGAATAGCAGGAGCTTCCCGGCGACCAGGCCAAGAGTGCCGAGGCCCGCAATCTGGAGAGGCTGGGAATCCTTTCGAAGGGACATGATCAGGGCAACAGCCCCCTGCAGACTCCAGGCGATGCTGACCATCTGGGCACCGTACTCCAACGGACCGAATTCGGAGAGGAACCAGATGAGCAGGCCGACATAAGCCCCGCCTAGGTAGAAGGAGGTTTCATCCTTGGCGACGCGGACGGAAATGGGAACCAGCAAGCCGAGCATCGCCAGTCTTACCAAAGCCTCCTCCCTGAGGCCCAGAACGCCACCTGTCTGGGCATTGGATGCATAGAAGAGGAAACCCACCGCTACGGTCGCCGCCAACAGGTGTCCCAACGTCGCCAGGCTGGAGGGCGCTCCCCTCCTAACCAGAAAGAACAGAGCCCCCGCCTCGAACAGGATGAGGAGGAACGCCATGGAGTCGCCCACCACCCAAATCCACCCGAGGGCCGCGCAGAGTGCCGAGACCTCCGCGGAAGGCCATTGGGAGAGCCGAATCCCTCTGGTGAGAACCCCCCCCGCCCCGGTGAGGGCTCCGAAGAACAGGAGAAGCCAACCGACCCTTTCTGTTTCTAGCTCAAAGAGCACGGTAAAGAGAATCACCGCAATCGCCGTTCCCCAGCCTAGGGCGATTCGGTTGGACCAAAGGGCGAAATCCAGCGGCTCCTCAGGGGAAGGGCCCACTCTTCCCACCGGCCGAAGTATCGGCGACGCCGAACCGACCAACCAGAAGACCGCAATGGCCAGAGCAGGCACCAGATCACCCTGATCCCCCGCGGCCGCAACAACCATTGACAGGACGGTGGTTCCACCGAGCAACAGTACGCCGAGCAAGGACCTCCACCCCTGGAGATACTGGACCACCCCCCCACCGATGAGGACGAGAGATGCGTAGATCGCCAGTGCATTCACATCCCCCGACCCCGTGTCCAGCAGGAACGGCGTCGCGAGGCCTCCAGAGACACCGAGAACGGCGAGAAGGGGGGAGTCCTGCCGCACAGAGAGCCCGATGGAAAGGACTGTCGTAGCAGTCATCAGTGCGAAAGCCACCCAGAAGGGGAGGAGCTCATAGAGATCGAAACCGGCGAAGCCTGTCAGATAGAAAATCGCCACTGACCCGCCGAGGAGCGCCTGGCCGAGAGCCCGTTTGGTTGGGTCTAAGCGGATTCCAAGGATCAGGAGAGAGACCCCCGTTACCAGGCCGGCCCCTAGACGGAGTTCAGGAGTGACCCAACCACGATCGAATGACAGCTTTAGAAGGAAAGCAAGAGCCAGAACCACAAACCCGATCCCGATTCGACCCAGCCACTGCTCGCTCTGGCTGGCGAGAGAATACCGCTTTCTCCACTCCTCACCGAGCCCCTCCTGCTCAAAGAAAGCCCAAGGTCCAGATCCACCCCTCCTTTTCCGGGGCGGTGGAGAAACCTCGGGCCGGTTGGGAAGAGGGGAAGGCTGGGGCTCATCCCTGGGCGGGCTGCCCCGAAGTTCATCCACAAGGCGCTCGAGGCGGGCTACCCGCTCCTCCAGATCGGCATTCTTCGCGTCAGACATACCCAGCTCCTCCAACTCGAATTCTCCCGTCGAACCGTCACAGCTCTTCAAAGGCAAGGTGTGCCGCGTGGGGAGCACACAGAATACGTCAGATGACGTATACATAGCCAACCGATACACACTCATCCGGACGAACTGAAGGCGTCCCCAAAGCGAGTCCAGGTCTAGGGTGAGTTTTGAAGCCTCTCGGGGCCTGGGGTGAAGGATGGGCCGGCCCGCCGGGCTCCGAAGCGCATCGCAGTGCACCAATGGGGTGCGTCCTTTGGTTCTCGGCCCAGTCACCGGTCACCGTGCCATCGACGGTTCTCCTGTCTAGCCCGGAGGCAGACGGGTATATTGCTGCCAGGCTGGAAAAAAAATCCAAAGGAGGACGTCATGCTCGGGGGTTACGCGAACAGGATCGGCTTCGTCGATCTGACGGCAGGTCGTGTGGAGTACAAGGACTCGCCGGAGGATTGGAAGCGCAAGTACATCGGGGGGCGAGGCCTGGGTGTCAAATACGTGTTTGAGAACGGCCCCCATGTCGATCCCCTTGCGCCGGAAAACATCCTGGCCTTCATGAACGGGCCGCTGACCGGAACCGAGGCGAACATGAGCGGCCGGATGGCGGTTGTCACCAAATCTCCGCTGACCGGCACGGTTACGGACAGTCATCACGGTGGCTGGAGCGCTGCGAGACTGCGCTGGGCCGGATTCGACGGCCTGATCTTTACCGGCAGGTCCGAGGCACCGGTGTACGCCTACGTCACCGAGGACGGTGTCGAACTGTTGGATGCTTCAGAGGTGTGGGGCAAGAACGTCCACGAGACGGTGAAGTTCTACCAGGACAAGTACGGCGAAAAGGACCTGTCCATCATCACCATCGGCCAAGCGGGTGAGAAGTTGTGCCGCTTCGCCAACTGGATGAACGAGGACGACCGGGCCAGCGGCAGGGGGGGCACTGGATGTGTCGGCGGAAGCAAGAGGCTCAAGGCCATCGTCATCAAAGCTGAGAAAGCCTTCCCCCCCACGATGGACCGTGACCGTTGGAAGAAAGCTCACAAGCGGGCCCTGTCCACCATCATGGCCGAAGAGAACATCACCAGCCCCCGGAAGGGGGGCCTATCGGTGTACGGAACCAACGTGCTGATGAACATCGCCAATAGCATCGGTGCGTTGCCTACCCGTAACAGCCAAAAGGCGGCCTTCGGCGACGGGGCCGAGCCCACCAGCGGCGAATATGTCAAGGAGAACCTCCTCGTCAACGATCCCACCTGCCACGCTTGCCCGGTGGCCTGCAAGAAAGAGGTGGAGGTCAAGGAGGGGCCGTGGAAGGGCCTGCGCATGGAGTCGATGGAGTACGAATCGGCCTGGGCCTTCGGAGCCAACTGCGGAAACAGCGACGCCAACGCTATCGCAAAGCTGATCGACCAGTGCAACGACTACGGCTTGGACACCATTGAGATGGGCAACGTCGTCTCAGTGTATATGGAAGCGTGCCAGAAAGGGTTTGCCGACGGCGGGAGCCTGGAATGGGGGGACGGCGAGGGCATCGTGGCCTTGCTCGACCTGGTCGGTAGGCGCGAGGGTGTCGGCGACCAACTCGCCGAGGGTGCTGCCCGTGCGGCCGAGTCCTTCGGACACCCGGAGATCGCCATGGTGGTGAAAGGACAGGCCATCCCGGCCTACGATCCCCGGGGGCTCAAGGGCATGGGTATCGGCTACGCCACCTCCAATCGTGGCGCCTGCCACCTGCGGGCCTACACGCCGGCCGCAGAGCTGGGGGTGATGCCCTTTGGATCACTCAAGGTCGACCCGCTCCTCTGGGAAGGAAAGGGCGAACTGGTCATGATCTTCCAGAACGTGCATGCCTTCTCAGACAGCTTGAACCTCTGCAAGTTCAGCGCCTTCGCTGAAGGGGTGGACGAGTACGCACAGCAGTATTCCGCCATGGTCGGCGTGCCCTTCACCGGTGAGGACGTACTGAAGACCGGTGAACGCGTCTACAACCTGGAGCGCCACTACAACAACCTGGCCGGTCACGGCGAGGGCAGCGACACGCTGCCCAAACGGTTCACCGAGGAGCCCTCCGACCAACCGGGCTCGGAAGGCCATGTCTGCGAACTGGCGTTGATGTTGGAGGAATACTACGAGAAGCGCGGTTGGGTGAACGGCGTCGTGCCGGAAGCGAAGCTGAGGGAGTTGGAGATCATCTGACGGCCCCTCGGCGCAACCTGCCCCCGCTGCACTCGAGGCCCCGGCCCGTAGACTGAGCGCGGACCGGGGCCCCTCTGGTCAGGCGCCTGCGCGGAGCGTCTTCAACTCGAACCGCTCCAAGAACTCCTCTGCAAGATGATCCTCGATCTCGAGAATCATCCTCGTCTGTCCGACGGACAACGAGCCGATGCGGAACGGCTCCATTCTCTCCAAAGCTGCCTGCCAGCCCGGGCCCCTCACCCGAGCCCCGCTGGTGGACGTTCCTCCGAGCTCCACGAGGTACTCCCGCAGAAGGAAGAAGGGGATCCCCCGGATTTCTCGGATGATCCTCCGCCTGGTGGTTCCGTTCGACTCTCGATCCATGCCGGCCACACCCTGACCCGCGCTATCCGCCGCCGACAGGAGGGAAGATGTCAACCTTGTCGGTCGGTTTCAGGACATGCTGGAACTGACCCTCGAGGTAGACCACTTCGCGCCCGTTGATGAACATCTTCAAGTACTCATGGAGATCTCTGTTTTCGTCGAGGAGCACCGCCTCCAGGGCGGGATGTCGAGCGGCCACCAACTCGATCAACTGCTGAGCATTCGATCCCGGCCTGACATCCACCTCGACGAAGGCCCCCCCGGCGAGGCCTCGTAAAGTCGCGTAGAAGTTGACTTTCATCACGGACACTGGATGATCCCCTGCGCCCACAAGCAGCCTCCGCAAACGGGGAAGGTGGTGTTGCCAAGGCAGTCTTCTTTGTTCGCCTCGGAAAGATCGCAGCCTCCGCAGAAACTGCACGGCGCGAAGGCGAAGTCGTGCAAGCGCTCCCGATAAGCTACGTACCCCGGATCGAGCCAGATCTCCCCCAACGACCGATCGGCCACGTTGCCGATGACGTGTTTGTGGGACAGCCGCGGCTTCCCGTGCAGGTAGCTGGTGTGCGTGTGCATCAACGGCCAGCACGGACTCACGTCTCCGTTCCAGGCGACGGAGGTTGTGCCGTTTTCGACGAAGTTGCATGTGTCGTTGGCACCACTCCAGTTGTTCCCGGCGAACTCGATGTTGAGCTGGCTGTTGAAGGCCTCGAATAGAGCTTCCCGGGTCCACTGGTCGAAATCCATGCGAGGGAGTCTGAGACGGGGCAGGTGAGGGGCCTGAAGATAGGCGATGTTGTGCATGACCTGGGCGTAGATGGCCTCTCGCTCCATTCCACTGGTGGCCGGCTGGAGGTTGCTCACGGAGAAATGCGTGGCCTTGAACGATTTGCCCAGGCGGATGACTTCTGGCAGGTCCGCGATGTTTCGCTTCATCGCCACGAACGCGACGCCGATCTCCGGTTTGGGGTGATGGGCCGCCGGCCGCATGCGCGAGAAGCGTTTCAGGTTCTCGATCACCTGTGGCAGGTTCGCCCCAATCCGGACATCCGCAAAGGTCTCCGGCGACCCTCCATCGATTGATACCCAGAGCAGGTCCAGGCCCGCTTCGATCAACTCCCGCGAGATTTCCTCGGTAAGAGTCGTGCCGTTGGTGATCATCTCCACCTTGCTGCCCAGGGCCTTGGCCAGGGCCACCCAGGCCGGGGTTCTGGGATGGGAAAGGGGCTCTCCGATGCCACCGAAATAGACGTTGGGAATTGGATCCAGAGCTTTCAATCCATCGAGGATGCTGGCGAAGGTCTCATCGCTCATGTCACCCATCGGTCGTTCCCAATCATTTCGGAAACAGGTGATACAGTCCAGGTTGCACGCCACAGTGGGCTCGATGAATACCTTGGTCAGCTGCGTGACCGGCCGGTGCAAGCGGAGTTGGTTCTCGCCTTTATCCACACGAACCCTGGCCCCCGGCTCCAAGCCGAATTCGGCCACCACCTCGGGTGGGAGGACCAAGCGGCCCTCCGCATCTATCTCCGCCCATGCCGAGGTGGACTTCGTGAAGAGCTCGCTCCGGGGTGGCCGGGGTGGACGCAGGAATCGATCGATTAAGTTCATGACTTTCTTGCAGGGGTTGAACTGACCTTATTCACACCAAAGGAACCCTCGCCCGGGACTACCTCCAACTTCACATCTTCGCCCTTTCCGGCATAACCCTCCTAAAAGAGGCCTTCCCGTTTGTGGGGAGCCTGGGTTGCCGGCCCCACCCCGGTCAGCCACCCGAAGGATTATGACGGTGTGGAGAAGTAAGGAGCAAGGATGGGGGACGTGCCCCTGGCCTCAAGGGAGGGCTCCTGGACCGGGCTGGAGCTGGTAGAGA
>CBDUAX010000240.1:0-7276 GCA_965365235.1 uncultured bacterium | reverse complement strand
CTACTCGGCCACCCGTGTGGGGAGCCGCCTAGGGGACTCCGATACATGCCCGGGCAATGCCTGCACCCTGGAATCGTGCTCCATTCACGGGAGTTGTGCGGGGTGTGGAGAGGAAAAAAGTGCGTCGGGCTGGTGGCCCGACGATAAAGTGACGTACGGAGATCGACGATGACGGAAGAAAACGGGACGCATCCGTTCCCCAGCAGACGAGATTTCATCTCCCTCGGGGTCGGAGCGTTTGTGATTGGCTCCATTCCTCTGGCCCTCCGGGGTCGGCGTCGGCAGTTGATCCGCAGAACCCTCCCCGTCATGGGGACGCTGGGTGAGGTGGCCATCGTGCACGGCGACGAGGCGTACGCCCAGGGAGCCATCGATGCCGCCTTTCAGGAGATGCGGCGGGTAGAAGCTCTCCTGACCCGGTACGACCCGAACTCCGAGGTCGGTCGGGCAAACCGATCGGCCTTCGCCGGGCCCCAGCCCGTCTCGTCTGAGACGGCCTCAGTCCTGCGGGGGTCTCTGGCCTGGGCCGAGGCCAGCTGCGGCGCCTTCGATCCCTGTCTCGGTGTGGCCGTCGGCCTCTGGGACGTGACCAACCGTTCGACTCCTCCGGCGGTGGAGCAGGTGCACAGGTACGCTGGCCGGGATCTCTTCAAGTCGCTGGAGGTTGGGAGATCCGGGGGGAGGGACGTGGTTGTGTTCCACGACGAGGACATGGGTGTGGACCTGGGCGGAATCGGGAAAGGGTACGGGGTGGACCGAGCGGTGGCCGTACTCCAGGATTGGGGGATCCGAAACGGGCTGGTGAACCTGGGAGGCGACCTCTATGCCATGGGCGTTTCGGAGGATGGAGACCCCTGGAAGGTGGGCATCCAGTCCCCCGACGATCCCCAGGGTCTTGTTGCTTCACTCCCCATGAGCAATCGTGGTGTTGCAACTTCTGGGGACTACCAGCGGTATTTCGAACATCAGGGCAGGCGCTATCACCACCTCCTGGATCCAGAGACCGGGGCACCATCCCGGCCTGAAATCAGGAGTGTGACGGTGGCGGCGGCGGACTGCATGGCCGCCGATGCTGCTGCGACATTTGCCTTCGTATCGTCAGTGGCCGAAGCAGAGCCGATCATGGATCGGGTTGCCCCGGGGTCGGAGGTGGTTTATACGGTTTGACGGGAGTCGGCTGAGGAGCCGGCGTGCCCGTGTTCTGGTGGGTCGGGAGCACGCCCGGCTTAGGAGTCGACTTGGAAGGGGGCAGGAATGAAGACCCAGAAAGCGTTTTGCTCCGCCTGTGACCGACAGGTGGAGGTGGTGGTTCCCGAAGACCTTCCGGAAGGCTCTCTCCCCTCGGCACACGATCCTGCCAGCTGTATCTGCCTCGAATTCGGGGAAAGTTGTACCGGGTCACTCTGTCCTCTCTTCGAGGTTCCCACCGGCCAGATGGAGGAGAACTACAAGCGCATCGCCAAAGAGATGCGTGAGAAGAAGAAGGCGGAGGAGGCCTAAGGGCATGTCCGATACCCCAGAGACCAGCAAGACCTACTGCACGCATTGCCAAAAGGAAGTTCTGGTGGCCATCAGCCCCGCGGCGCCCCGAAGCGGTCAGGCGAACCTGCCGGACCACGACGAGGTGGTTTGCCTGGATTTCGGGGACAAGTGTGACGGCGAGGTTTGCCCGCTCTCCAGGTTCCGGCCGGTGGTCATGGGCGTGCGATTGGCCCGGAGCGGCCTCCGGGATCCGGGAGAATGGAAGACCGTTCGGGCCCAATGTGAAGGTTGTGGACAGGTCTCCGAATTGGAGGTCCTGGATATGGACCATGCCTACTGTACGCTTTGCGGCTCCACCAACACCTGGATGGTGCTTACCCTCGACGACGATGGGGACGTCGTCGTGTCCGGGCGGAAGGATTCGGCCTAGGGGTTCCTCCTGGAGCCTCCCCCCCTTGATAGATGGGTCATAATAGCCCACGGCATCTTTTAGCCTCCTCGACCCAAGTGTGGGTCATTTTGTCCTGCCCTGGTTACCCTCTCTCACTACAGAAACCTTTTCCCTGATTCTCAACGCTGCCTTAAGCCCTTTTTCATATAGTACATAGGGTTTTTGCCATGTTTTGGCACAGGGCTTGCCCCTTCTGTCGGTAACAAAGGAAATCACCGGGGTGGTGAGTCGGGAGTGATCGAATCGGTTCTCGACACTATGTCCAGAAAAATGGACGCCCCGTTTCGAATAGATGGAAGGACCTGGAGAGTCCGGGTATGAAGAGACGCGAGTTCATTCGCATGAGCTCCTATGGGGTGGCAGGCACTGCCGCCCTCAGTGGAGTTACCACCGATTGGTTCGGCCTGTACGGGAATCCCACACTGGACCCGGGAACCGACGGTGAGAAAGTCGTTCCCTCCTTCTGTGAGCTCTGCTTCTGGAAGTGTGGGATCCTGGCCCATGTAAAGGATGGGCGGGTCACGAAGATCAAGGGCAATCCGAAAGATCCCCTTTCCCAGGGTCATCTCTGCCCAAGGGGTACGGGTGGCACGGGCCTCCTCTACGATCCGGATCGCCTGAAGAAGCCTTTGATCCGGCGCAACAGGAGGGGTTCTCAGGAGTTCGAAGAGGTTTCGTGGGACGCTGCCCTGAACGAGGTCGCGGAGAACTTCGAGCGGATCAAGGCTCGCTACGGACCCTCGGCCCTGGCCCTGTTCTCCCACGGGTACGGTGGAAACTGGATGAAGCACCTCTTCCACGCCTACGGGTCCCCGAACATCGCCGCTCCCTCCTACGCCCAGTGCAGAGGTCCCCGGGATGTGGGATTCGACCTCACTTTCGGATGGGGCGTAGGCTCTCCGGAACGGACGGACATCAAGAACGCTGAGTGCCTGGTTCTCATCGGCAGCCACCTCGGTGAGAACATGCACAACACGCAGGTGCAGGAATTCGCCGAGGCTATCCGGAACGGGGCGAATATCATCACCGTGGATCCACGGTTCTCGGTGGCCGCAAGCAAGTCCGCAGAGTGGATGCCCATCAAACCCGGCACCGACATCGCCCTCTTGCTGGCATGGATGAACGTCATTGTCGCGGACGGGCTCTACGACCGGGAATACCTGGAGGCCTACGCATACGGGTTTGAGCAACTCCAGGAGCATGTGAAGCCCTACACCCCGGAGTGGGCCTACACCCGCACGGGCCTGGAGCCGGATCAGATCCGGAGAACCGCCCGAATGATGGCGGGGGCGCGGCCGGCAACCCTGATTCACCCTGGACGCCACGTCACCTGGTACGGGAATGATACCCAGCGCTCCAGGGCCATCGCCATCCTCAATGCTCTCCTGGGATCATGGGGACGAAAAGGTGGGTTTTTTGTCCCTTCGGCGATGGAGATTCCTTCTTACGAGTATCCGGGCTACATGGATGAAGACCACCAGGTAGCGGACCGACCGGACCCGAGTCAGTACCCTCTTGCCGACCAGGTTCTGGCCCAAGGCGTCTGCAACGCCACCATCCCCAGCGGAATCGGCGATTCCCATATCAAGGGGTGGATGGTCTACGGATCGAACCTTCCCACCACCCTACCCAACCCGGAGGAGACCTACCGGGCGATCCAGGAGTTGGACTTCCTGGTGACCGTTGACGTACTTCCGGCGGAGATCGTGGGTTGGTCGGATGTCGTGCTCCCCGAGGCCACCTACCTGGAGCGTTGCGACGAGGTCTTCACACCTCCCTGGCGGGAGCCGTACGTGGCGGTGCGCCAGGAGGTGGTGCCTCCCATGTACGACTCCAAACCCGGATGGTGGATCGCCCGGGAGCTCGGACACAAGATCGGCCTCCCCGAGTTTTTCCCCTGGAAGGACTCCATGGAGTACGCCAAGTCTCGCATCACAGCAGCGGGCCTGGATTGTGATGTCCTTCAGAGGGATGGCGTCATCGTAGGTGACCCCCAACCCCTCTACTTCGAGGAGGGGGCTACGCCGGTCTTCTACACCAATTCCGGGAAGATCGAGCTGTATTCACAAAGGCTGGCCGAGAACGGGTTCGACGCTCTGCCCACCTGGCACGACGAAGAAGTGGAAGATCCCCCGAAGGGTTACTACAGGCTCCTCTTCGGCAGGTCCCCGGTTCACACCTTCGGGCGGACCACGAACAACCGTCTCCTCTCCGAAGTGATGGATGAGAACGGAGTCTGGGTGAACCGGAAGGTGGCGGAGCGCTGGGGACTGGAGCACGGTGAGAGGGTCTACCTCCAGAACCAGGATGGCGTACGGTCTACCTTCTCGGCGCCGGTCAAGGTGACCGATCGGATTCATCCGGACGCCGTCTATATGGTCCACGGCTATGGCAGAAAGGCGAAGAAGCTCAAGCAGGTCTACGGGAAAGGAATCGACGACGCGGAGCTGATTACGCGCTACAAGACCGATCCCATCATGGGTGGGACGGGGATGAATGTGAACTTCGTGACCTTCCTCAGGGCGGCGGATGTGGATGCCGAGGCCGCCGACGCTGCGGCCGGCACGGAGGAGGCCATCGCTACGACCGGCAGGGCCTTTGAGCCGGTGGGTGCCGGGGAGGTGGACTCATGAGCGAGATCAGCTACGGCATGGTCATCGACACGGCCACCTGTGTGGGATGCGCCGCCTGTGTGATCGGGTGCAAGGCAGAGAATGACACACCAGAAGGCTACTCCCGGGATTGGATCTACACCCTCCTCCAGGGGGCGTACCCCGAGGTCCGAATGGCCATCGAGTCGCAGCGGTGCAATCACTGCGAGGACGCCCCCTGTGTGGAGGTCTGCCCCACGGGAGCCTCTCACTACGGGACGGGCGAAACGGTGCAGGTGAATCCGGACAAATGCTCCGGTTGTAAAGCCTGCATCGCTGCCTGTCCCTACCAGGCCCGGTATATCGATCCCGGCACGGGCGGGGTGGACAAATGCACCTTCTGCATGCACCGCATCGAAGCCGGCCTCACCACTACGTCATGCCAGGAGATCTGCCCCACGCAGAGCATCTACTTCGGAGATCTGAACGATCCCGATAGCCAGGTTTCCCGTTTGTTGGCGACCCGGGAATCGTACACGCTGAACCCCCAGGCGGGGACGAAGCCGAAGCACTTCTATCTGAGGTGATGGGATCGATGCAAGAGTTCACGAACACACGGCACAACCATCTCATCGATCCCACCATGCACGTCTGGGGTTGGGAGATTCCGCTGTATCTGTTTCTTGGGGGGGTGGCGGCGGGGATCATGATCTTCACCGGCATACGGATGTTTCGAAAATCCGATGGGGAGACCTCCATGGCGCTGGGCCTCCTGCCTTGGGCGGCCCCCCTTGCCATCTCGCTGGGGATGTTCTTCCTGTGGCTGGATCTGGAGGACCCTTTCAACGCTTGGCGATTCTATATGGCGTTCAAGGTGACCTCCCCCATGTCCTGGGGTTCATGGATCCTCCTGGGGGTCTACCCCGTCTCCATCCTACTGGCATGGGTCAACACCCCCGAGGCGCTGAAGACACCCGCTACGGGGCTTTTCGAGAAGGTGCCCCTCTTGGGGAGGATCGAGGACTGGGCCAGGGAGAAGGTGACTCTCCTTGGCAGCCTCAACATCGTCATGGGGGCTGCCTTGGGGATCTACACCGGCGTGCTCCTGGGCACCATGGCAGCCCGTCCCCTCTGGAACTCGGCCCTTCTGGGGCCGCTCTTCCTGGTTTCGGGTCTCTCCACAGGAGCGGCTTTCATGCTCCTCTTCGGCCTGAACGACCGGGAACGGATCTTCCTGGGCCGGGCGGATATGGGGCTGATCGTGGTGGAGATCGTCATTCTGTCCCTCTGGATCATCGGCTTGGCCACTGGCGGCGGAACGTCGCAAGCGGCGGTTTGGATGGTCTTCGGTGGACCGTACACGGCGGCCTTCTGGACCCTGGTCGTCACGCTGGGCCTTCTCACTCCCCTTCTGGGTGAGTGGTTGGAATTCAAACACGGAGCCGTCCCGGGGAAGGGCACGGCCATTCTGGTTCTCCTCGGCGGTTTTGCCCTTCGTTGGATCCTGGTCTTTGCGGGCCAGGCCTCCGGTTGGGTCGCCGAGATCGCCATGAGGTAATCGACGGATGAAAGCCAAGGAATACTGGAATCCTTATGTAGCCGGCGTGGCCCTGGGTCTTGTTCTGCTGGGGGCTTACCTGGTGGCTGGGAATGGTCTGGGGGCCACGGCCCTCCCAAAACGATCTCTGGCCCTTGTGGGGAACGAAATCGCTCCGGAGTGGACGGCGGCAAACACGGTGCTGAAGAGCTATGTGGCCGATGGAGCCAACCCCATGCGGAACTGGCTGGTGGTGGAAGTCATCGGGGGGATCATCGGGGGGTTCATCGGTGCCCTTAGCGCCGGGCGTTTGGCCACGAAGGTTGAAAAGGGCCCGAACATCTCCGTTCGGGGGCGCCTCACCTACGCCGCGGTTGGTGGCGTGATCATGGGCTTCGCAGCGGCTCTGGCCAGGGGGTGCACCTCTGGGCAGGCCTTGAGCGGAGGGGCAGCACTGGCGACTGGAAGTTGGGTTTTCATGCTGATGGTATTCGGAGGGGGCTACGCAGTGGCCTACCTGGTGAGGAGGCAGTGGGTATGAACGCGCCGATCCTTCCTGTGGCGTTCGCGTCGGAGGAGTTCCGGCTCCTCTCGGGTCTCTTCTTCGGTTTCCTCTTCGGATTTGTCCTGGAACGGGCCAGATTCGGGAATGCCCGGAAGTTGGCGGGCCAGTTCTACCTGAGTGACATGACCGTATTCAAGGTCATGTTCACTGCCATCCTGGTGGCGATGGTCGGGCTCTTTGGACTCCAGGCCGCCGGTTTCGCCGACATCTCCCTGATGTGGGTGAATCCGACCTTCGTTCCGGCCCAGGCCGTTGGCGGCTTCCTCCTCGGTGTCGGCTTCATCATGAGTGGACTCTGCCCAGGGACCTCGGTGGTCTCCATGGTGTCAGGCAGGATCGATGGTTGGGTCGCGTTCGCCGGGATCGTTGCCGGAATCGCCCTCTTCACGGTGACGGTGGACTGGTTCCCCGGCCTCTCGAGGTTGTATCAGGCTGGATCCGGGGAAGTCTCGCTCCTGCACGAGGTGATGGGCGTCCCGGCTCTGGCCCTTGTCCTCCTGATGGTCCTCGGTGCGACGGCGGCTTTTGTCGGTGCCGAGCGAGTAGAAAGAATCTTCTCCAAGCGTCACAGACCGGTGGAACTCAGCCCCCAGCCCCGACCCCAACTGAAGCTCGTCCTGGGTGGTGGCCTGGCTGTGGTTGCCGTGCTC
>CBDUAX010000239.1:0-7305 GCA_965365235.1 uncultured bacterium | reverse complement strand
CTTTCGGAGGGGTGGGATCGAGATTCCCCCGACCCCGGGCGGGAACCTTTCTATCTCCTAGTAATACGGTAAGGGTGAACCGGGGTCCTGATCCCGGTCACCTTGCGGATCGAACGGTTGAACAGGGGAAGCATCCACTCGGCCCGTCGAGTGGGTGCTCTTCCTTTTGTAGATTACTTCCGGGAGCGGTGGGGTGGAGGGGAATGCCTTAGTTTTTTTCTCTCCCCTCGGTAGCGCCGCCATTCAACAAGACGGGCCGGTTCCGTGTCAAAGAAACGACCTTGAGAGAGCGATCTGACGGCGAGTTGGTCCTGGCTGCGGTAAAAGGAGCCCAGGATGCGTTCGGGGTCCTGGTGACCCGGTACCAGCGTGCCGCCTATCTGGTGGCTCTCTCGGTGACGGGGAGCCCTGAAGACGCGGAGGATGTTGCCCAGGAGGCATTTCTGGTCGCCCTCAGGCGGTTGGAAGACAACCGGGATCCGGACCGGTTCGGTGGGTGGTTTCTCACCATCGTGCGGAACCGGGCCCGAAACCTCCTTAGAAGAGAGAAGATCAGGAGAACCGAGGTTCTCTCCCCCGAGATCTCCCCGGGACTCGGGGGACCCAGCCGGGACTTGGATCGGTGGGAGATCAGGGAGCACATCGAGAAGGCTCTGGAAGGGCTCCCCGACGTGAGGAAAGAGGTGCTTTTCCTCCATGATCTGGAAGGTTGGAAGCATAGGGAGATCGGCGAGAAGTTGGGCATCCCGGATGGGACGGTAAGGTCCCACCTTCACTTTGCTCGAAAGTACCTCAGGGATCGACTGACAGCGCTCCGAAGCGATGTCCCCCAGGGGGAGGAACGATGACTGAACTCGAAGATCCGGTCCGGTTGGAGGCTCTGGATCCGGGATCCAGCGACCCCGGCTTCTGGGTCCGGTTTCACAGCCGGGTCTTGGCAGACGCCCAAGGCGAACTGGCCCGCCGGAGGATGGCTGGTGACCTGGGAATCGTGGACCTGGTCTTCGCTTGGCGGCGGGCCCTTGTCCCCATGACCCTTCTCGCTGCAGCACTGGCGGGGATCCTGACCATGACGAGTACACCGGAGACCCCGGTCCAGACCGTGGCCCTGGAGGAGTTCCTCACTGAGGATCTTAACCTCCTGACCGATGCGGGCGTCCAGGGGCAAGGAAGCGGACATTGGAGCAGTGTCTTCGCCTCGACCGAGGAAGGGTTCTGACATGACCATGGAGAAGGGCACGAGGACCCGCCTGACCACCGTGTTCATCCTCCTCCTCGTTCTGGCAACGGGGTCTGTCCTGGGTGTGGCCGTCGATCGGCGGCTCGAGGCCAGGGCCACGTCTGCCCAGCGGCTGTCCACCGCTCCGGAAGGATCTTTGGCGGGTGAAGGGGCAGCAGAAGGGGGCGAGGAGGGGAGCGAAACCCCTCGCCGGCGTCGGTTGGTCGTAGAGCAGGTCGGGTTGACCCAGAGCCAACAAGTCCAGGTGGACTCCATCGTAGCCAGCTTCAGGCAGCAGACCCGCTCTCTGGAGGAGGAGCTCCGTGCGGAGCTCAGGGAGGCGTACATGCCCCTGTACCGCGAGCTTGTGGCCGAAACGCGGACCAAGATCAAGAGCGTGTTGGACGAAGGCCAGCGGATGGCCTACGACTCCTTGTTGGCCGATCATGACCGCCGACGAGAAGAGCGGCGGACCCGGGACTCGGTTCCGGAGGCGGGTGGCCAAGGCGGCGCCTGACCGCATGCCCGTGGCGGGCTTCAGGCACGACCCCTATGTGAAAGAAGCGGCAGGCTCTTCGGGAGGTCCCCTCCCCAGGTGCCCCACGAATCAGAACCAGCGACAAACTCCGATAGGGAGAGTCTTTTGAGCGACATCATCATTCGCACCGAGGGCATCAAGAAGGACTATGTCCTGGGCGCAGAAACGGTCCACGCCGTGCGAGGCGTGGACATTCAAATCCGAAAGGGTGAATTCGTAGCAGTCATGGGGCCTTCGGGGAGTGGGAAATCCACCTTCATGAACCTCATCGGCTGCCTGGATACGCCCACCGAAGGTGAGTATTGGCTCAATGGGACGTCCGTGAAGGAACTGTCCGACGACGAGCTGGCCCGGGTCAGGAACCGGGAGATCGGGTTCGTCTTCCAGACCTTCAATCTTCTACCTCGGGCCACATCACTTCACAACGTGGAACTTCCTCTCATTTACGCTGGAGTAAGGGCCAAGGAACGTCGTGAGCTGGCTCGGGAGAAGTTGGAGTTGGTGGGTTTGGGAGACCGTATGGATCACAAGCCTCCGGAGCTCAGCGGTGGACAGCGGCAGCGGGTGGCTGTGGCCAGGGCCCTGGTGAACGGCCCGGCTCTTCTCCTGGCGGACGAGCCCACGGGGAATCTGGACTCAAAGACCGGCACCGAGATCATGGAGGTTCTAAAGGGCCTTAACGAACAGGGTCAGACCATCGTCCTCGTTACGCACGAACCTCACATCGCCGACTATGCAAAACGGCAGATCCACCTGAGGGACGGCTTGGTGGAGAAGGACTTCTTGAACGGGCATGTTCAGCACGCAGGAGCCGAAGCATGATGGGACATTCGAGTAATGGGACCGGAAGGGTCCTGACCTGGATCTTGGTGGGGGGGGTGGCCATCTCTGCTTCGGCCTGCAATCGGGGTGAGGCTTCAGAGGCTCCCACTGTCCAGACGCAGGAAGTGGTTCGACAGAACATGCGGATCACCGCCGAAGCCACGGGCCAGGTGGAGCCGATCAGACAGGTGGAGGTGAAGTCCAAGGCATCCGGGGAGATCCTTCGGCTTTATGCAGACATCGGTGACCGGGTGGAGCCCGGCACCCTTCTGGCCGAGGTAGATCCTCGGGACGTCAGGAATTCCCACGATCAGGCGGTAGCCGACCTGGAGGTGGCTCAGGCCCGTGTAGACATCTCCCAGGCTCAACTCGAGCGGTCTACCGAACTGCTCGAAGCCGGGGTGATCAGTCCGCAGGAATATGAGAGCCAGCGCCTGGACTTCGCCAACTCCAGAGCGAACCTGGTCAAGGCCGAAACGAACCTGGAGTTGGCCGAGCTGCGCCTTCAGGACGTGACGATCAGGGCCCCCATCTCAGGGACGCTCCTGACCCGTAGCGTGGAAGAGGGCACGGTGATCCAGTCGGCATCCTCCAACGTTTCGGGCGGTACCACCCTCTTCATCATGGCCAACCTCGACGAGATGCAGGTCCGGACACTGGTGGACGAGACGGATATGGGGCAGATCCAGCCTGGCCTCGAAGCCTCAATCCAGGTGGAGGCCTTCCCCGGCCGGACCTTTCAAGGCTCGGTGCTGAAAGTGGAGCCTCAGGCGGTTGTGCAGCAGAACGTCACCATGTTCCCCGTCATCGTGACCCTGGATAACCGCCAAGGGCTTTTGAAACCTGGAATGAACGCCGAGGTGGAAACCCTTTTGGTCGAACATTCCAACGTTCTCGTAGTCCCCAACAACGCTGTGGTTCTCCCTCAGGAAATGGCTCCTGCTGCTTCGGTGCTGGGTCTGGATGGGGACGCCATCGAACTGGACCGGACCGTCTTCGCACAGTTGGCTCGTGAGGCCGGCCTCGGAAATGTCGCGGGAATGAGAGGTGGTCGGGGCGGAGGGTCGGCTGGTGGAGCCCCCCGACAGATGCCGGACGAGGCCGGAGGGACCCGTGGCGGTCGGGATCAGACGGCAGCGGGGGAAACCCCTCCCGCAGCAGGGAACGAAAGGTCCGGAGCCCCGGCTGGGATGAGTAATTTCCGGGCCCAGATGGATACCCTGCGGGCCAAGGTGGAGCGGGGTGAGATCACCCAGGATTCCTTGGATGCCGTCCGAGAGGGATTCAGGGCCAGGATGGGTGCCCAGGGAGGTGGGGCCTCCGGTGGGATGCCCGGCGGGGCAGCGGGGGTGCAGGAAGCGAATCCGGCCCTCAGTGGTCTGATCAACACCACGGGAGCACCCCGCCCGGCCATCGCCTTCGTCATGCGGGAGGACGGCACGCTGGAGATGCGGCCGGTCCTCATGGGGGTAAACGACTGGGACAACACCGAGATTCTCGCCGGGTTGGAGGAGGGTGAGGTCGTGGCCCTCATCGGAGCCGCTCAACTCCAGGCCGAACAGCAGGAGATGATGAACCGGATGCGGGGGATGGGTGGGATGTTCCGCGGACCTGGGAGATAGGGGGGACGATGCTCGGCGAGAAGGGTTCGATGGTTATTACCGAGATCCTGGCGGTAGCGTTCGCGGCCATTCGGGCCAACGCAATGCGGTCGATGCTCACCACACTGGGGATCATCATCGGTGTGGCGGCGGTGATCTCCATGGTTTCATTGGGGGAAGGGGCTTCCCAGCAGATTCAGGAACAGATCGAAGGGATGGGGACGAACGTTCTCTCCATCTCCCCCCAGCGTCAACGGGGTATGGGGGGGGTGGCCTCCGGTTCCGCCCGGCTCTATGTAGAGGACGCCGTCGCCCTCAGGGACAATTCCAATGGGCTTCTGAAGGTGGCCCCTCAAGTCTCGTCCAGGCTCCAGGTGACGTATCTCCGATGGAACGACAACCTGGAGATCTACGGGACCTGGCCCGAGTGGTTCGAGATGAACAACATGGAGTTGGAGCATGGCCGGCTCTTCGATGAGGGGGAGATCCAGGGTCGGAGGCGGGTTGCGGTCCTGGGGGCGGAGGTCCCCGTGAGTCTCGGAGGGGTGCCCCCTGAACTCCTGGTGGGTCGAAGCATTCAGATCCGCGGCGTCCCCTTCGAGGTGATAGGAACGCTCAAACTCAAGGGATCGGCTTCCCACTGGAACAACCCGGACACACGGGCCTACGTGCCTCTTTCCACAGCACAGTACCGGGTCATGGGCGGCCGGGACTACCTCAGCGCAATATCGGTTCAGGTCCCCAGCCAGGAATTGATGGACCAGGCTTTTGCCGAGATCGACCGGATTCTCCGCCGGGAGCACCAGATTCCCCCGGGTGAGGAAGCCGACTTCGACATCCGGAACTACGCCGACCTCCTGGAGACCTTCCAGGAGACGCAACAGACGTTCACCTATCTTTTGGCGGGGATCGCCGCCGTGAGCCTCCTGGTAGGTGGCATCGGCATCATGAACATCATGCTCGTGAGCGTCACTGAGCGGACCCGGGAGATCGGGGTCCGAAAGGCCCTGGGGGCCACCAGGCTGAACATCCTCCTTCAGTTCCTGGTGGAGGCCACGACCCTCTGTCTGCTAGGCGGAATCCTGGGGGTCGCCGCGGGTTGGGGCGGTGCGACTCTTCTGGCCAATATGGGGAATTTCAACACGGCCGTGGCGATGGACTCGGTCTTTGTAGCCTTGGGATTCAGTGCGGGGATCGGGTTGTTTTTCGGCATCTGGCCAGCCCAGCGGGCCGCAAAGCTGGATCCCATCGAGGCCTTGCGTTACGAATGATGGCGGCCTGGGGCAAAGGGGGGGACCCCACCCCCCTCAGCGGATCAGGATCTGGAGTGGCTCTCCTTTTCGAATGATTTGGAGTCGCAGGGGGCGTTCGAGATAGCCGATGCCAAACCGGAGATCCTTCAACGAGGCCACCTTCTCCCCCCCAACCCGGACAATCACATCCCCTGACAGAAGGCCAGCCTCGAAGGCCGGTGTACCCTCGATGACTTCCGTCACCAGGACGCCCTCGTCCACCTGGAAGTAGGGGGCAAGATCTTCATTGAGGGGGCGCAGCTCCGCACCGGCGACGAAACTCTGACCCGCGATGACGTAGTTCAGGGGGCTGCGGCGTTCATACTCCTCCTGAAGCTGAAGCACGCGTTCTCTGGATCGACTCACCTCCGCCCTGGTCCCCCTGGACCTCGTGGACTCCTCCTCCCGAACGCGCCTGGCCTGAGAGAGAGCTTCCTCCTGCCGGGCCTGGATCTCGGCAAACCTCCGCTGAATCAGGTTCTGGCTCACCAATTCCAGACGTCGGTTGAGCTGAGTGAGTTCCTCGGAGAGCGCCTTTTCCCGCTCCCGGATCTCCTGGATGCGAGGATCTGCTTGAACGGCCTCCTCGATGTTCCCCCCGGGTAGTGCTGCTTCTATCTCCCGAACCCGCCTCAGTTCCTGCCGGCGAGCATCCGTGAGAGCATTCCTCGCCCCCTTGATCTGGTTCCGTAGCTGTTGGGTCTCCTCCGACGATACCACGAAGGCTTCGAAGGGGACCGCGCTTTCCGGCTCTACTACAAAGAAATCGGGGAAGGAAACATGGAGGCTGTCCCATTCTTCCCCCCACATGCGGTATTGCATGTCGAAGCGAAAGGACTTTTCGGGATCCTCGACCCCTGGCAATACCCTGATGGAGATGTTCCCCTCTGGATCGGTTTCGATGGTGGAAATGCTCACGCGAAGGGAGTCCAGGCTCTCCATGATCGCACCGCTGACCTCGTTCAGACGAATGGCCATCTGTCCGGCGTCGGGCGCTAGAACCCAGGCCTGGGCTCTGTCTTGACCCGCCTCGACCAGGACATCCCTGGCCCGGCCATCCCGACGAATCGTAAGACGAACCAGGTCCCCTGCTTCGATCGTTCTTTGAAGGGAAGCCAGGACGCTCTGGGAGATGGGTTGCCCATCCAGATGCGTGAGTGTGTCCCCCACCTGAACTCCGGCCGCCTCCGCCGGGCTCCCTTCCACCACTCCGTCGATGACCACCACCGTGGTCTCGACTCCTTCCACGACTCCGGTGGAATACAACACAGAGAGGCCAATCCATCCCCGGTTCGTCTGGACGCTCCATGTGGCCTCCTGGGCGCTAACCAGCCCCGGGAGGGCCAGGATCGCCAGAAGACCCCAGAGTCCAGTTTTCCGCATCATTTCTTCAACCCTCTCAAAGTGCAGACCCCGGGGTCAAAAGACCCCATCCCCTCGGGTGAGGGATGCGTTGCGTAGAATTCCTTCCCGCTCCGCAAGGGCGCTAACGAGTACTCCATTTACAAAGGGGTCCGCCGGGGCTTGCTGCATCGCCGCACGGCCAGCCGCAATAATTGCCTCCACCGCCGCGAAGCGGCTGGGGGGGGCCCCAATCAAAGACGAAATGCCCTGGGCGTCCACCAGCTGTCGATACTGGACCAGGGCGTCGATGTATTGACGCTGAGCGAGATTTACCGCCTGAGCGGCTTCCCCGAGATCCGAGACCGGTTGGAGCCCGGAGTTCACCGGCACCAAATCCATTCCAGAGGGGGGGCCGGCATCAGAGAGGAGGGGCCCTCCACCATCGGAAAAGAAGGTGTTTCCTACGGCGGTTCCGCCGAAAAACAGTAC
>CBDUAX010000238.1:0-7306 GCA_965365235.1 uncultured bacterium | reverse complement strand
CTCCAGTAGGTCTCGACACGGTAGGGTCCACCCCGCTGTTCGGGCATTCCGGGAGGCTGGGGCACAGGAAGGGTGTCTTCCACCTGGCCATCCCTGAGCACAAGAAGCCCGAGGCCGTCCTCAACACGGGTGGTGACCAACAACCGACCCCGAGAATCATTGAAGAGCCAGGTGCCCCGTGCGGTCGTCAGGAAGGGGGAGTCAAGCATCCAGGGATCGAGTGCCCGGCCGTCGGCGGAAAATCGGACGATGCGCGGCGAGTTGGCCCAATCATGAACGTGGAGCACACCGGCTGAGTCGACGATCATGCCCAGGGTCAATCGTCCGTATTCTCCGGGTCCCTCCCCGGCCCGGCCGACCGTACCGATGAACTCTCCTGTGCGGTCAAAATGTCGGATCTCAGGGACCTGGCCGTCCAGAACAAAAATCCCGCCGCGAAGGTCCTCGGCGAGTCTGGAAACCTCGCCGAAGATCAGCTGGACGGGCCCATCGAGAGTGCCGATCGAAAGGTCCTCCTCCAGCCGCACGCTGGACGGCCAGACCTGACCGGCCACCGTCCGGACGGTAGTCGTATCGCCGGTTACCTCCCGCTGCACTTCCCAGTTCGTGGAGGTGGACTCAGCGCCACAGGCCAGGACCAAGGTCACCGCCAGCGTGCAGATGTACCCCTTCATGGCGTCCTTTCAGTTTTTTGGCCCCTTTCCGGTGCCAATGAACCGACGGAACCGGCGCTTTCCTGATAGGGTCCGATACGAAGGTGTGGGTGCCATGTGCCGCCACCTCCGGAGCTAGCAAAACGAGCGTCAGTGGGCACCTTCTTCTCATGCGAGGTGGGTTTCGGGACCCGTCGGGCGGGGGGGATGCCCGCCCAGCACGGCGGATCACCGTTCCGCAAGGACACCCAACTCACGAAGGATCGAAACCACCAACTGTTGTCTCGCCACGGGCTGGCCCCACCGCTCCCAAACCGCTTCGCCTTCCAGGTTGAGGGCGTAGTACCAGACCGACCCTCCTCGTTCGACAAAGCCCACGAGCCATGCAAGCTCTCGAGTGGCTGTCACTCCCGCTGTGCCGGTTTTCCCGCTGAAGACGTATCCCGGCTGCTCATCGAGGATCATGATGTCCTTGAGGATCTCGGTCGACCTCGCCGACACTCCCAAGGTTCCCTCGTGAAACTTCCGGATAAACTCGACCTGTTCCCGAGGAGAGATCCGGAGAGCGCCCTCCAGCCAGAAGCGATCGACTCCACCGCCCATGTCCTGATTCCCGTAGTCGAAGAGCTCCAGGTACTCTCGCATCCTCGTTTCACCGATGCGGCGAGCGATCTCCTGGTAGAACCAGTAGACGGAATTCTGAAAAGCGGACCGAAGCGTTTGGTCCTGGGACCATTCCGGAGTCCAGAACCCGTCCCTGCGATCCCGAATGCTGTCGAAGGGAATGGAGAATTGTGCGCCGGTGGCAACGCCTGTCTCCAGGGCGATCAACGTGTTGGGAATCTTGAAAGTGGATGCCGGAAGGAAACGCTCAGCCGACCTCCTGGGGTTGTGCCAGGTCAGCTCGGACCCCGGACCCAAGAGCACGAAGCTGGCTTCGACGGGCTCGTCTCCGGCGAAGAAATGCGTCAGATCCACCTCCCGGCCAGCTACCGATCCGGTCCCCGGCGTCTGGGCACTGCCGCACCCGCCAGCTACAGCTGCCATTGCGAAGAAAGAAGAGATGGGTCCAAGCCTGAAGCGATTTGTCACAGGTTTTCCCTACCTCCCCGGGAAAGGCGTCAACTGTTGAGGGGCTCCGCCACCGGAGTCCACTGGCGAAAGGTCATTTCCCCGGAACCCGGCGGGGTCGGCGGATTGGTTGGCCGCAGGGAATCGTCGGCCCTGAAAACCGAGCGGCCCCGGGATCACCCACCGTCTCTGAGCTCCTCCACGATCTTGATGACGTGGTCATAGGCACCCCGGTTATCCGTCTTGGCCAAAAACCGCATCGCATCCAGCCCGATGTAGTACTTGTAGCACCTGATCCGGCTGGAATAGTTCTCGTGCACGATCCCCTGCCTCTTGCAGTGGGATTCATAGAGCTCCACCTGGTCGAATCCGGAAGGCCAGAAGTCCAGGTAGGCGACGTCGAGGAGGGGGTCCCCGAACCTGGCGTCCTGCCAATCCAGGACGGCCGAGACCTGCCCTTCATGAACCAAGACGTTGTCGTACCCAAACCCACCGTGAACCAACCGACGAGGCGTTCCGAGCCCCTTACCCAACTCAGCCATCTCCCCGAAGTATTGGTCGAACCTGCTCGGCTCCAGGAAGGTGGTGTCGAAGAGACTGTGCCAGCTCCCGTAGAACATCCCCTCCGGTTCCTCTTCCCGAAGAAAGAGGAGGTGGGCCTCCCAGGTCTCCCACCTGCCATCCCCGTTCTCGTTCAGCCACCCGAAACCCGAAGTTTCGGCGATGTTAACAGATGACAGCGCAATCAGCGTGTCGAACACGGATGGCAAGGCTCCTTCATAGGCCTCCCGTTTCAGCGCCGTCATCCTCTCACCAATCGCCTTTTCCGTGACCGTCCACCTCAATCCATCGTGCACTCCGTCGCAGAGCACTTTGCGGAGGGGAACGCCAGCCAGCGAGAGCCGCTCACCAAACCGGCGTTCCGTGTCGAGACCCGTGGCCATGTCCGGCTCGGTGAACTGAACGACCAAAGGCTCCCCCTCCACCAGACATTCAAAGGTCGACGAGATCAGGCCTGATGAAATCCGGCTCACCCCTTGAGGACGGAGCTGTAGGCAGTCTTCGAGGACTCGGAGCACCGTTCGATCGTCGATCCTCGGCCTGATATCTCGTGTCATCCTGCTTCCCGTTCGTCGGCTGGCTGAGTCGTAGAGCGTTCGGGACCACCCCTCCTCATCTTCTTCGCTACCGGCTCTGGCCCCACGCTTCGCCGGTTTCTCCGAGGTCATTTCCCTGACGATCGCCCTGTAGAAGGATCATCGCCAACGCGAAAAAGATCACCGCACCTGCGAGGCCCCAGAGGTCCAGGCCCCGTAGGAATTGGGTGTCCAGGAACCAGGTCTCAAACTGTTCGGCCACGGCAATCAACCCACACCCGGCTGCTGCGGAAAGGCTGGCGAAGGCCAGTTTCCCCCGCCTCCCTCCGAACCTGAGGAGGTGTGTCCCGGCGCTGGCCGCGACGAAAACGCCAAGCCAAACCAGAGACCTGGCAGCAATGGACCCTACCTCCTGGGTGAACTGGCTGGCGCCGAATACAAAATCCACCACCGGAACTGCCACCATCCCCAGCCACCCGATGACCGACACACCCACCCCTTTCGAGATTCGGTTTACGGCACGCTCCCGAGATTGCACACCTTCCGGGTCCCTGGAGGGGGATTCGTCGAGAGGACTCGGAAGGGTCATTGGCCTATCTCATTCTCATGGGGAGGAAGCTCCCCGCTCGGCCAGCGCCGGCAGTTGGCGATCAGCGGTTCCCGGACCGCGCCGATGCTCTCCCGATCGGGACCGGGGCCCTAGGAGTGATCCAGGGGTTCGGCCTCAACAACACAGTAGATTGGTTCAATACCTAGCTTCTCGCCGAACTGAAAGTACTCTGTCATCCTGAGCCCACAGTCTTCCAGGAATGACTCGACCGCCGATTCCGGGTCCTCTGACATATCCACCCCGAATCTCCATGGCTCTCCCATCTTCTCCAGCATCCTCAGGGACCTCTTGACCATTCTCGAGGTTTCACCCGAGATGAATGCTTTGGAGTAGAGGTCTTGAGCGATGATAGAGCCACCCGCGCATAAACCGGCCATTTCCCGGAGTGTCTTCTTGACAGTGCCAGCCTCCAGGAACAATGAGACGCTTTGCCAGAGGAACAGGGTCTTCTTGGTCTTGTCAAAACCGGCTGCCAGTAGCTTTTCGGTCCAAGATTCTGTTGAATAGTCCACTGGAACATAGGTGATCCAGTCATGTGCTATGCCTGCTTTTTTCAAAGTCTCAAGCTTGACCTGCAACGTCCCGGTCTGATCGAGCTCGAATACCGATGTGTTCGTTGCCTTCGTGAAATGCAGAGCCACTAGATCGAAACCGGCTCCAGGGATGACGATCTGCTCAACGTCGTCAACGTATTTCTCCACAATCGCGTCGAACATGAGCACCCGGGAGCCCGCAGTGGAAACCGGGGTTTCCTCCCCCGGTTCGGCAACTCGTCCGAAGATTGTAGTGAAACCGAATAGCCGCTGGGAAATGATGAGAGCTCCAAAAGTCGACCATAAACTGAAATGTGACTCACACGGAAGCTTCCTCGTAAAGGCCACAGAAAAGGGGTCCGGCCTGGTGTCGAAGTAATGCATGATCCATCTGTACTGAAGCGCCTTGATCGCCGTGAAGGAAACGTCCAGTCTCCTGCTTATGATGATCTCCCTGAAGATCGCGTCGACCAGTCCCACGACGGCGAACGGGATGAAGGCCACCTGAATCGGGATGTAGAGGGCCACCTGGACTAACTTGATCAAAAGTCCGGGTGTCCCATGGTGCCTTTTCTTCGGAGGCGGCTCTGTCATTGGATGGTCCCGGATCGGGTCAGTAAGGAGCGTTCTTCTTCCTTGGAGCAAAGCGCGAAAGCTCAGCAGGCAACCATTTCGTTTCGGGGCGTTTGCCCTCTCGCCTATTCGGCTCCCGATCCCTCCACCTCTCGAATCTCAAGCCGATGCACACCCAGACTGTCCACTGCTAACAGGACCACGCGGTCTCCCCTTACGGCCAAGGGGATCCTCCCACCCGGAAGGTCTAGCGGGGCCCAATGGAGGCCGACCGAGTCGGTCAAGATCCAGTGTTTCCCGCCTGCCGACTCGACCCAGAGCCGGCCGGCGACGGGATCGGTCAGGATCGTCCCATGTGCCGCACCTTGCCCGGTTACGGCTGATTCGAAGTCCTCGAAGATCCCACTCATGCGGGCCGAAAGACCAGGCGATGCCTCAGCGAGCCAAGAATCGAGAGAATTCCGAGTCCTGTCCTGCCCCAACCCGCCTTCTTCAGGGAGGGAGAACCTCGTCACTTCCCCTCCGTCACAGTCCAGTATGCGAACGCCCAGATCACGGGAATCAGAGTATAGGATGAGATCCCCCCACGTCTTCAGGACCGGACGGGCAGCAAAAGGGATGCGGTTCGAGCTGTGTCCACTCCCATCTGGGATCACCAGTTGCTCCGCACCTTCTACTGTCATCTCCCAGCCACGGACCCCATTGAGCGAGCTGCAATAGACCTTCGTTGGACCACGGGCCACCTCAGCCGATCCGGAGAAGGTCGGAGAACGCCATTGCAGGTAAAGGAAGGTCGAGTCGTCGACCGGTGCGGCGATCTGGGGTAGCCCTTGATCCGGGTCGTAGGTCATGGGAAAGGGGCCCAGCGCCTCTCCGGTGGAAAGGTCGTGGAGATTGATCCGCCGTAGGAAGGAGTCGATCCAATAGATCGTGTCGCCCTGAAGGAACCCAACCTGGCTGATATACCGCCCTTCCCCGGGGCCATCTCCCTCTCGGAGATCGATGTGAATCGGGGGTTCACCGGGTGGAAGCACAACCAGCGAGAAGATACCCACATCGGCCACAACGGCAGTTCCGTTCTCCGAGAACCCCGCAGAGACCACCCGGTAGAATTCCACCGGGCCATCGTCCGTTTCTACGCCACTGATCTCCAGGATGGGCGCAGTCAACCGAAAGGGCTCCTGCTCCCCTACGGAACTGACCGTATCTGGCCCGGCACATCCGGAGACCAGGAGAAACGCCAGAGGGAGGTATTTCGGGTTCATTGCCAATGGGCTCTCAGGGGATGTCCCTCAACGGTCATAGGTTGCCAACGCGGCCTCTGTGCCGCGGTCCCCGGCACGGGGACCGTGAGCAGAAGCGACAATTCATGATTGGGCGGCGTTCCTCGTGGGCTTGTTACCGGAAGAAGACGAATGTCTCCTCGGGGGCATCGGGTCTGACTCAAGTGTCGAAGCCGCTTTCTTCGAAAAGTCGTTCCATGATGAGCCCGTTCACCCGGCCGATGTCCATGATGAAGCCGGACACGGCTCCCTGCTCATCTCGGTCGAAGCGGATCTGCGCCCATCCCCGTCCATCTGTGAACAGGTCGGCCTCGGCGGAGGGTGCCATGGGCCGCATCCAGCCCTCAGGGCCGACCCTGAGTCCTTCTGCCTCCACCTGGACACGGAAGATCACGTCGAGTTCTGGGGCGTAGTAACGGCCGGCGAGCTCGCCAAGCTCCACCGCCGAGAGTCCCAGAGGCTCCCCTGCAGGGGGCGGATGCATGGCCTCGTACGGGACAGAAGGCTGAGGCTCCTCGGGGTCCATGCGGTCCCCAAGAAGGATCTCCGCCACCCGGTCCACGCGGCCCTGAGCGTTCACCGTATTCAGGTTGCAGAGAACGATCACCGCGAGATCCTCATGGGGATAAAAGGTGAACCCTGCCCGGAACCCGTTTCCTGCCCCGCCATGCGTGATGGCTGACAACCCGCGGTGTTCCCAGAGGTTCAGGCCGAAGGCGTAACCGACGGGCTGCCCTGAGGAAAGAACGCCCCGCTCAAGCATGGCCCCCCAGAAGCCGTCACCCAGCTTGCTTTCCGCCAGGGCAGTGATCCAGCGGGAGAGGTCTCCGATGGTACTGATGACACCGCCGGCCCCCACGCCCTCGAATGCCGGGTTACTACCCACCACGAATCCCGTGGGCCCGCGTGCATACCCCGCAGCACGTCGGGGGACGATGGCGTTCGAGGGCTTGAACCTAGTGTCTTCCATGCCCAGCGGGTCGAAGAATTCCTCCTGGGTGAAGTCCCGGAGTGAACGCCCCGTGGCACGCTCGAGGATGACGGCGAGAAGTACATATCCACTGTTGCTGTATAGATGCTGTTCGCCGGGGGAGAAGTTGAGGGCCCTCTGTCTGGCCAGAAGATCCACTACTCGCTCAGCGGGAAGGTCCGGTAGGTTCCCAACCGCCCTGAGTTGGGCGTCATCCCGGATCCCGCTGGTGTGGTGCACCAGATGCCGGACTGTGATGGGGCGGTCGTACTCCGGAAACTCAGGGAGCCAGGCACGGATATCGTCGTCCAGAGAGAGGTGGCCCTGTCGTGTTGCAAGCAGTACCGCAGCAGCGGTGAACTGTTTGGACATGGATCCGATGCCGAAGACCGTCTCGGGGTCGATGGGAATGTCGTAGTCCAGATTGGCGTAGCCGTAGCCACGGCCGAATTCGAGTTCACCCCCGGTTATCACGCCGAGGGCGCAGCCCGGGGAGCCCTCAACGTCCAGGTCGCT
>CBDUAX010000237.1:0-7338 GCA_965365235.1 uncultured bacterium | reverse complement strand
TGGGAATCCACTTCTTCCTGGATCCGCGGCCTGGAGGTCCCTCTCCTGGTGGCCGAACCAGAGGGAAAGGACGTCCGACGGGCGGACCTTCCCTCCGGGTGGGCTTTGGTAATGGGTGGGGAAGGGGGCGGGGTAAGAGAGGAAATCCGGGCCGCTGCCGACCAACACCTTGCCATTCCCATGGCAGGGGGTGTTGATTCCCTGAACGTCGCCATGGCGGGGGCCATTCTTCTCTTCTCGCTGAACCCGAAACCCAAGGACCCGGGGAAGCCGTGATGGAGCAGGTTGTGCTGAACGGATGGGGGTTGGCCGGTGTGGCTGGAGCCCTTGGTTTGTTGCTCGGATCATTCTTGAATGTGTGTACGCTCCGCTGGCCCACCGACCAATCGGTGGTCCACCCCCCCTCCCACTGTCCGGGGTGCGGGTCGTCCATCCGATGGTTCGACAACATTCCCATTTTGAGCTATCTGGCCCTGGGGGGCCGTTGCCGATCCTGCAAGTTGTTCATCTCCCCACAGTACCCTCTGGTGGAGCTGGCGACGGGCGTAATCTGGGCCGGGGTTTTTCTTCAGCATGGCCTCTCGGTGGAAGCTCTTCGAGGAGCTCTTTTTCTGACCATTCTTCTGGGCATCGCCGTGTCAGATGCCCGCTTCTACATCATACCCGACCAGTTTTCTCTTGGAGGTGCGGTGCTGGGCCTTGTCCTGGCCCCCTTTCCCGGCGGTCTCGACTGGGTGGGTGCCTCGCTAGGTGCGGTGGTGGGCTTTGGAATCCTCTGGATCGTGGCTCGAGTGGGTACATGGTTGTTCAAGAAGGACGCCATGGGGGGAGGCGACCTGAAGATGATGGCGATGGTAGGGGCCTTCCTCGGGATCCCCGGGGTGTTTCTCACCCTCTTCCTGGGGGCCCTCCTGGGTTCGGTGATCTTCGGACCCATCTCATGGAAGACGGGGAAGCTGGTTCCCTTCGGGATCTTCCTGGCGGCTGGAGCTGCGGTGGCGTACGGATGGGGAGACCTGATGATTCAATGGTACGTGGAGAACTTCCTCTCCGTGTACTGACCTGTTGGGGGGAGGGGGAGCCCTTTTTTTTCTAACCTTCCCAACCCCCGATCCCCTGCCTCAGGTACTGCCTGGAGAGTCCTACATAGTGGGCGCTGCTCCTTCCCACAAACTCCGATGATGAGCCGTCCAGCGACTTCCGGACCTTCCCCGGCACACCGGCCACCAAACTTGCCGGTGGAATCACGGTCCGCTCCAGGACGACGCTGTTTGCCGCCACCAGGGAGCCCCGACCGATGAGGGCTTCCTGGAGGATCACCGCGTTCATTCCGATCACGCAGTCATCCTCGATGGTGCAACTCTCGAATTTGGCGCCATGACCCACGGTCACTCCAGCCCCGATGCGAGTCGGCTGCCAATCACCCACATGGATGACGCAGTTGTCCTGGACGTTGGACCGGGGGCCGACCTCGATTCCAAAGTCCGGATGGTCCCCTCGCAGTACGGCCCCGAACCAGACCGAGGCCTCAGGGCCCACCGTAACATCGCCGATGATGACGGAGGTGGGGGCCAAAAACGCGTCTTTTGCGATCCGGGGTTCGATCCCGTTGAAGGGGAGGACGAGGGCCATGGAGGAGTACCTAACTTCCCTTGTCCGTCTCCGGCGTCCCTACCTTGCGAACCCGAGCCCGGACAACCTGGGTCTCGCTGGCATCCACCACGTCGATGCGCAGGCCATGCCCTTCCAGGCTCTCGCCCTTCTTGGGCACATACCCCAGCTCTTCGATGATGAACCCGTTCAGCGAGCGGTGTTCGGTCTGAGGCAGAACGACGTTGAACGCGTAGTTGACCTCCCGAAGATCGAGGGACCCGGAGGCGATGAACTCGGTCTTGGAAATCCGAAATAGAGGCTGTTCGGGATTGTCTGTCTCGTCCTCGATCTCCCCGACCAACTCCTCCAGAAGGTCCTCCAAGGTGACCAGCCCGTCGGTGCCGCCGAACTCGTCGGCGACGATGCCCATATGGATTCTTCGGGCCTGGAAGTCCTTCAGGAGGTTCGTAAGCGGAAGGGACCCCGGAACGAAGAAGGGGGCCCGGGAAAGGTCTTTCAGGGTGGTTTTTTCCTTCCCTGCTACATACCCCTGGTAGGCTTCCCGGAGATAGAGGACGCCCGATATGTCGTCTACGCTCTCCCCATAAACCGGCACCCGGGAAAAGGAGACCGATTCCAGCTGGTCTACAATCTCCTCCAGGGTCAGGGAGTCCTTCCAGGCGAAGATATTTACCCGGGGCGTCATGACATCGAAAACCGAGAGCTCGTCCAGTCGAAACGCCCGCTCGACCAACTCGTGTTCTTCGACTCCCACGACCCCCTCTTCCTGACCCAGGGCGGTGATTTCACGCACCTCTCTCTCCTCCTGCGTCGTCCCCTCTTCACCGGTAGCCCGGGCGAGGAAGCTCTCAAGACGGAAGAAGGGTGCGAACAGGGGCCCCACCCAGCGCTCCAGCCGGAGGACCGAGGGCGCTACGGCCAGGCCGACACGGATCGACCTCCTTGCCGCCAGGGATCGTGGGAGAAGCTCGGCAAAGAGGACCACGGCCAGCGCGGAGGCCGGGAGGGCGAAGGCAAACCCGCGAGGGCCCCACTCCAACGCGGCCCAGCCGGTCACGATGCCGACGGCGGAGAGGTTGGCCAGGGTCCCAAGGAGAAGGAGGACCCCCTGGACCAGGCCCGCTCGACCCCTCAGGTCGGAAAGCTCCTGAGCCCCGTTGAACCCCTCCTCCAAGAGGGTGCGGAGCCGGGGGCCGCCGACGGAAAAGATGGCGGTGGAAGAAGCGGAGAAGAAGGCGGAGATGAGGATGAGGCCTGTAGCCACCGGGAGCACGACCATCATGGCCGCCTCCGGGTACTCGGTGGGTGGTCGGTACTTCCGCTGTCGGTCTCTACGTCCATGGTCTTTCGGTTCGGGTCGTTAGGAGTTTTCCTCTAGAACAGTATGGCGATGGAGGGCCTGTAGGGCCAAGGGTTCTGATTCGAGGAGGTCTACCCTGGGGTGGTGAATCCCTACCCCCGGCTCACGCAATCCCCGGGCAGAATCTGGTCAAAAAGGGCGGGTCACTTTGACCCATTTAGGGTCCCTTCCGAGGGGGGAAAGGGCCCATTGCGAAAAAAATCACAATAAGGTAACTTGCGGCCGCTTTTTTCATTTCGGCCTCGAGGATCAACGGGTATGGCCGAGCACGACCAGAAGAGATCGACGCAGTCCCAGATGTTGCAGGCTGCGGGCCAGTATACGGGGTACGGCCTCACATGGGCCCTGTCGACCCTCCTCTTCCTCTTGGCTGGTTGGTGGCTCGACGGAAAGGTGGGCACGGAGCCCCTCTTTTTGATTCTCGGGGCTTTTGTCGGGGCAGGCGCAGGATTCTACAGCCTTTATTACCACATTGTCGTGGAGCCCCGAAGGCGAGAAGAAAACGAGGAACCTTGAACCAGATCGTCCGGTATGGTGGCGTGGCCTTGGCGGCCATCCTCATCCTGGTTGCCGGCTCCTGGCCCTGGGTTTCCCCGCCGGCCAGAACGGGGATTTTGCTGGCCGCCATGGTCGCGTACCCGGTGCAGATGGTGGCCTTTTTCTTGCTGATTCGGCACTGGGAGGACAGGAAAAAGTTCCTCCTGGTCTGGGTGGGTGGAACGTTCGTGCGGATGGTGGTGATCCTGGCGGCGGCGCTGGTGGTTGCTCAGACGGGACGGGTTCCGCCAGCGCCAACGCTGATTGCACTGGCCGGCTTTTTCTTTGGACTCCTCCTGCTGGAGCCTCTCTTCCTGAGGCCCAGGGGGAATGAGAACACAGAGACTATATGACGACCTTGCTGAGGGTCTTTCAGGAAGCAGGAGAACACGGAGCCGCTGCAGCCCAAGAGGGGGCTGAAGCGGCTCAACACGGGGTGGCTGAGGCCGCAACCCACGCGGCCGAGGGTGGGGCGCCCGATATCGGTGGGATGCTCATGCATCACCTGGCAGATGCCCAGGAGATCGAGCTCCCCTGGGGTGTCCTCCATCTTCCCCATTGGGAACCCCTGCACATCGCCGGGCTGACCATCGATCTCTCCCCCACGAAGCACGTGGTGTTCATGGTCATCGCAGCCCTCCTGGTGACCATTTTCTCGGTCCTGGTGGCCAGGGCGGTCACCGGGAAGTTCAAGGACAAAGCTCCGGGTGGATTTGCCAACGCCATCGAGGCCATGGTCCTCTATTTCCGGGATGAGATCGTGCGGCGGAATATCGGCCACGGGGCCGACGGATTCACGCCATTCATCCTCACCCTCTTCTTCTTCATCCTCACGATGAACCTCCTTGGGCTAGTGCCCTGGGGTGCTTCCCCCACCGGGAACATCATGGTGACGGGGGCGTTGGCCATCGTGAGCCTGATCGTCATCGAGGTGAGTGGGTTCTTCGCCCTCGGTCCCGGGGGGTACGCCAAGACCATATTCTATGCCCCCAAGGGAATGGGTCCGGTGGGGACCGCCATCATGCTGGTGATCATGACGCCCGTTGAGTTGGTGGGGAAGTTGGCGAAACCCTTCGCACTCATGGTCCGGCTCTTTGCCAATATGACTGCCGGCCACACCGTCATTCTTTCCCTCATCGGACTGATCTTTGTTTTTGGAGAAGTTGCGGGGATTCGGTGGGGGGTCGCCGGGGGGGCCGTCGGAATGTCCCTGGCGATGATGCTTTTGGAGATTTTCGTGGCCTTCTTGCAGGCGTACATCTTCGCCATGCTGACGTCGGTCTTCATAGGCCTGATCCGGCACGCCCACTAGGGGGCCGGGTCTCGCCGATCACAACAGGCAGTTTGCTCAAACCTTAATAGACGAGACGAGAAACCATGCTGCACGCTTTCCTCACCGCCGCTCAGGATATGGGCGCCACCATGGATGCCGAGACGGCAAAGAATTATCTCAGCCTCCTGGGCGCTGGCCTCGGGGTCGGGCTTACCGTCATCGGAACCGGTATCGGAATCGGCAAGATCGGCGAGAACGTGACTCAGGGGATCGCCCGTCAGCCTGAGGCTGCGGCCGCCATCCAGACCGCCGGGATCATCCTTGCGGCTCTCATCGAGGGCGTCGCTCTTTTCGGGCTGGTCATCGGGTTGCTTTTCAAGCTCATGTAATCAGCGGGTCCGGAGCGTAGGCCCCGGAAACGCTCGAAGGGCCCCAGGGCCTCGACCCCGGTCGGTTGATTTGGGGGAGGGTTCCCAAGGGGCGGCCCTTTGGGTTGGCAGGAAAACCGGGGCATCCCTGATGGTGCCGGGAAAAAGGACTATGAGACTACGAACGAGTATGCTGGCCCCAGTGGCCGTTCTTCTCACCCCCCTGGTGGCTTTCGCCCAGGAGCATGGGGCAGAGGGGGCCGGTGGTGGGCTCTTCTCCATCAATGTCGGCCTCATGATCTGGACGGTGGTGATCTTTTCTTCCCTCCTTTTCGTTCTTTGGCGGTTTGCCTGGGGCCCAATCCTGGCTGCCGTGGAGGCCCGGGAGAAGGGAATCCAGGCGGCGCTGGACGAGGCCAAGAGCCGGCAGGAGGAGGCCGAGAAGCTCCTGGACGAGCACAAGAAGCAGTTGTCTGATGCTCGTAGGCAATCCCAGGAGATCCTGGCCGAAGGCCGGGAGGCCGCCGACCGACTCCGAAAGGAGCTCGAGGGCAAGGCTCGAGAGGAGAGCGAGGCGATCCTCACCCGGGCCCGGAGTGAGATCGAGCGTGAGAAGGAAGCCGCGGTGGATGCCCTCCGGAGGGAATCCGTGGATCTGGCTCTGGCTGCCGCCTCGAAACTCCTCCATGAGAAACTCGACGGCGATTTGGACCGCAAGCTGGTTGTGGAGTATGTAAACGGCCTTTCAGCCGACAGCTCCGGAGCGAACGCGTGACCAACGAGACCATCGCCCGGAACTACGCTGCAACCCTCTTCGAGTTGGCCCAGCGCCATGAAGGGTTGGAGCCGTTTGCGGAGGGGTTGGACATGGTGGTCGGGCTTTTGGATCAGAACCCGAGCTTCCGTACCCTCCTGGAGACCCCGCGGGTTGCGGATCGGGACAAGAAGGAACTGTTGAAGAAGGTACTGGGTGGTGCCCTACCCCAATCACTCTTGAACTTCCTTCAGGTAACTGTGGACAAGCGGCGGCAACGCCTACTCGGTACCATCGCCCAAGAGTTCCATGGCCTACTGGATGAGCATCTGGGCCGGGCCCATGTGACCGTCACGGTGGCCAGAGAGTTGGACCCCGTAGCCTTAGAGGAACTCTCGAAAAAGCTCTCCTCCCTTCTGGGGAAGGAAGCGATCCCTCATGTTCGGGTGAAACCGGCCATCATGGGGGGAGTCCATCTGAAAACGGGGGACACCGTTTATGACGGCACCCTCCGCAGACGAATGAAGCAACTGAGACGGCAATTGGTGAACGCGGAGCTTCCGGCTCTTGCCCAAGGGGGCAGCGAGGCATGAGGCCTGCGAGCACGCTTACCTTTTAAGGACCGAATAGGAAATGGCCAACGAGTCCCAGCTTCGACCCAGCGAAATCAAGGATGTCCTCCTTGCAGAGATCGAGAACTATGAGGAGGAGCTCCACGCCGAGGAGGTGGGTGAGGTCCTTGAGGTCAAGGACGGGGTCGCCCGGATCTATGGCCTTACCAAGGCCATGGCCAGCGAGATGCTGGAGATCACCTCCACGAAAACGGGGGACTCCCAGACCGCTCTGGCCCTGAACCTGGAAGAGGACAACATCGGGGCGGTCATCCTGGGAGAGTGGACCCACCTCCAGGAAGGCGACCAGGTCCGCCGGACCGGGAAGGTGCTCTCGGTACCCGTTGGGGCCGACTACCTGGGACGCATCGTGGACCCCTTGGGCCAACCGTCGGACGGCCAGGGCCTCATCGAGGCCGAAGGAACCCGGGAGATCGATATCGTGGCCCCGGGGATCGTCCTGCGGCAGCCGGTGAAGGAGCCCCTTCAGACCGGGCTCAAGCCCATCGACTCCATGATCCCCATCGGCCGTGGCCAGCGGGAGCTCATTATCGGTGACCGTGGCACGGGGAAATCGGCCATCGCCATCGATACCATCATCAATCAGAAGGACGCCGACGTCATCTGCATCTACTGCTCCATTGGGCAGCGGGCGGGGAAGGTGGCGGGGGTTGTTGAGACGCTCCGTGAGCACGGCGCCATGGACTACACCATCGTGGTCGCCGCCAACGCCTCCGATCCGGCCCCCATGCAGTACATCGCGCCCTACGCCGCGTGCGCCCTGGCTGAGCATTTCATGTGGCAGGGCAAGCACACCCTGG
>CBDUAX010000236.1:0-7357 GCA_965365235.1 uncultured bacterium | reverse complement strand
CTCGTTTTGTGCCGCAGTCCATTCCTGCCCTGATCCTGTCACCGGAAACAGGAGGAGAAGCGCAGTCAGGACGAAGGTAACATGTAGCATGTGTTATCTCCTCAGTTGGGAAATCCCGGGGGGAGACCGGACCTCCGCACCGATGGGCGCCAATGGCCCCTCTCGGTTCAACCGGATCCGGTTCTTTGGAATCAGTCCTTAAACGGAGACCCCGCCCCTCCGAGGTAGCTCCACCTTCCGTTCTCGCGGATAAGGGTCATGGCCACACGTTCCACAACCGGTTCGAGGGGGCCTTCCTGGCTCCGAATGAACCATCGGGCACCCCAGTGCACGATGGCCACATCACCCTTCACAACGATCCGGGCCGGTCGAACGTCGATGACGGCGAGGTTATCGATGGGGAGGTTGATGGGGACGATCCTGCTGACGAATTCTTTCCCGAAGGGGAGTACGTCCTCGGACCACCAGAATGTGTAGTCCTCATGAAAGCAATCCATGAGAGCACTCGAGTTGTCGCGGAGGACGGCATCCCAGCAACCTTCCACAAAAGCCCAGACCTCCTGCTGTTGCGGGGTGAACTCTTGAGACCCCGCATAGCCGGGCAGAAACATAAGGGCAGCCAGGACAAGGACAGACCGGTTCATGGTGCCTCCTGGTGAGAAGGAGTGGTCGCTGGGTAGGGCTGCCCACGGTTCCCATAGCGACATGGGAGCCATTTGGCTGCGCATCCAGCTTCCGCCTCGGCGGGAGAGGCGGGCGACTCGGGAGCCGGTAGTGCGGTCTATTGGTGACCTGGCGGCATCCGAGAAATGGAGGGAGAAGCCCTTCCGAAGTGTCCCCAGTGGGGGTGTCCGTCGAGCGAAGCCTTTCAGTGTTGAGAGCGAATGCCTGAATACCCACTTCGGGAAGGTTAAATGTCAAGAAAAATTTGCAGACGAAATAAGTTTTGAAAGAGAGTCCAATAAAGGAACCTTCGAGGAGTCTATGGGCGGTGGTGGGGGGTACGTTGATCCTCCCGAGGGCTTTGCCCATCTTTCAGGGGCATTGGGAGGGGTGTCCGAATGGCTAAGGAACCGGTCTTGAAAACCGGCGCGCGCAAGCGTATGTGGGTTCGAGTCCCACCCCCTCCGTTCAATCAGGACAGGCACTTAAAGGAAAGGGGCCCGATTCGGGCCCCTTCTTCATTGAGCCGCCATTCATTCGCCTTCCTCTTTACCCCGGTATTAGGTGAAGAGCCGCCTCTGCAGTGAGGGCCAGTTCCCAACTCTCGTAAACCTCCAATACGCCCCCCTTGACCAACCCCTCCACCTCATTGATGAAGGCCAGGAGGATCCTTGGCGCGTTTGGACGGTCCGCCTCGATGGCCCCAAGGCAGTTCTGTAGCTTGGAGATGAGCGAAGTTGCTTGGCCGTCATTCAGGACGGCGTCTGTAACCAGCTTCTCAATGTGCCCGATAAGATATGCGAGGGTCGTCTCAGCGGTTGGGAGCGTCACGGGCACAGGCCCCACTGCGTTGTCATAGCCACCGTTGCCGAGCTGCCCTCGCTCGTTGTTTCCCCAGCAATACACGATGTTGTCCGTTCCGAGGCCGCACGTGTGGCGCCTACCTAAGGTCAATGACTCGAAGGAGAGCCCGCCATGGACGGCAATCGGGCTGGAACTACAGGAGTATGTGAGAGTGCTCAGAACACAGTCTTCGCTCGTCGGGGTGCCGAGTTGACCATATTGATTTTCCCCCCAGCAGTAGGCTTCCTGGGAAGGAGTAATGCCGCAGGTGTGTCCTCGAGTATAGTTGGTTCTATGAGGATGGATGGAGGCGAAAGCCATCGATCCGACCACGGGTGAAGGGAGGTGGACGAATCCCCAGCCGGTTTCGCCCAGGCCCAGCTTGTCGAACGGGCCCCTACCCCAGCAGAATGCTTTCCCCAACGGATCGATCCCGCACGCATACCCCTCTCCCGCCTCGAAAGATGCCCAGGTCATCCCGGAACCAGCGAGGACGGGCGTGGAGAACAAGCCTCCCGTTGTTCCGTTGCCGAAACCATAGGTCTCCTTGCCCCAGCAGTACGCCAAACCACTGCCCGTGAGGCCGCAGCTCTTAAAGAGGTCGACACTGATGGACTCGAAAGTCAATTCGGTGACCACCGCGACCGGTACAGGGCTACTCTCGAAGCTTCCGTTGCCCAACTGACCGTACTCCCCTCTGCCCCAGCAGTAGGTCCCACCCGTGGTCGTGATTCCACAGGTCAAACTGAGGCCGGCAGCAAGCGCTCTGAAGTGGAGACCTCCTGATACAGGGAGGGGCTCCGGTGTCCTGTCGTACGGCTGGGGCAACGTCCCAAAGTCGGCAACTCCGAGGGCCCCACTTGAGCCTCTCCCCCAGCAATAGGCAGTGCCGTCGGCCTCAAAGGCGCAAATGTGGCCGCTTCCAGATGAAATCGAGGTGAAGTCGTGGCCCCCGGGCACAGCGATTGGAATCGGGCTCATTCCTAGATACGGCGTTCCGCCGTGGTGGGAGGAGTCGTACCGGCCCCCCCAGCAGTAGACCTTCCCCTCTTTGAGGGCACAGGTGAACCAGTCACCGCCGGAGACCTGCTCCGCCTGGAAGGGTATGCCGCTGTTCAAGTTGAGCGGGGAGATGGAAAGGGCGGGTTCGAGAGTTGGCGCTGTCGCCTGTTCGGGTTCGCACCCGGCGAGGCCGAAGAGCACGGTGAAGGTTGCGAGGAGGAAAAGGTTCTTCCGACGAGTCATAATGGCCCTCCTGCAGTTGGAGCACTTCGGTTCTCTCTTTGAGGTCCGGTGGGGGCCCTCTCAAGCCGGCACCGCCAGCTGGCCCGGCCTCCGGCAACAAAACCAAAAACGCGGCAGGCCGCTTGGCTGCCACGGAGGATTCTGAAGGACGTCGGGGTCTGTTAGGTGATGGGGTTAAGGATTGCTGGTCTGGAGCCTAAAGGCAAGCAAACTCTTGTTTCCACTCCGGAAGTGATGGATGGAATCAGGTCACCAAACAAGAAGCGGCTCACCGAAGTGAGCCGCCTTGAAGGAAGTCTCAGGATGGACCGCCCAGAGTCAGCCCTGTCGGAAGGCCGCGGCCTTCATGGCGATCCCCATAGCGGTTTCGATCTCAACAATGGGCACGATGTCATAGTCCAAGTACGCTTCGGACCAGGGTGCTGTGGCCTCATAGAGAGCCTCAGCCGAAACAACTTCACAGAGGCCGAAGCCGCCTCCGTCCGGTCGCTGCCACATTCCCTTGAATTCCACACCCTCGGGAGCTTCCCACCGTGAGAAAAGCGTCCAAGCGGCCTCAAGGGCTTCAGAGCCCTGGCCGGTTCGGACCTGCCATCCAACGTAGAACAACATGGTGTCCTCCTTCGCAGACTCGTCTGCTTCAAAACCGTATCAAACGGAAAAGGCCTTTCGGCCCACGGGGTCCGTTCACGGGGATCAGTCGGTCTTTTGATTGAAGTGGTTGAGGATTGCTCGTCGTGAGCCTATCCGCAAGCAAACTCTTGTTTCCTGAGGCCGGCCTTTTGGGATCGTCAATCCGCCGAGAAAGGCGGTTCACTTCGGTGGGCCGCCATTCTCGGCCACTGGGGCGCACCCACCGAATGCCGACTCCTTCGCCCGCTGTGGCATAGGGTCGGGCCGCCCTCCGCTCGAAGATTGGGGGTGTCTTCTCTTCGACCGGGTTTTCCTTGCGCCTACCCTGGCGGCATAACAACTTAACCACATCATTCAACAACCCTGCCAATCAACCGCGGCGACTCAGGGGGATCCTGCCCACTTGAGTCCTGATCAGCCGTTTCTCTAGAGAGCTGAGGAGGGTTTATGACTCACCCAATCATCCGTCCAAGACCATTGGGGTCCGCCTGTGTGATTGCAGCTATTATGCTCGCGGCCGCGTCCAGTGCCTCAGCTCAAGGCTTGGCGAGTTACTATCCCGTATCCTGGGATTACGGGGATGTGGCGTTGGGCGAAAGCGCGGTTCAGATCTTCACCATCGAGAGCGGAGGGCTGTGCGGAGGTGTCCCGGCTACAATCGCCCTGACCGTGTATGTAGTCATGCTCAGCCCAGATCCCGTTGGGTCGTCCCTTTACGAGGGGGACGCATTCCAGATCACCGGATATCCAAGCTCTTACACGGTCCCAGCCTCCGAGTCCAGGGATATCGAAGTGACCTTCGCCCCCTCATCGCTGGGCATGCACGAGGCCTACCTCTACTTCTTGAGTAACGCCTGCGACGGGAACGCCGAAATCGCCCTTCCCATCCAGGGGAACGGTGTCCCCGACGAAGGCGACCCGACCGAGTTGATGGCCGAGCTATTCGACTTTCTTGACACCTCTGTGAGTGACGGCTCGGTGGTGGGCGACGGCCCGGGTAGCTCGGCCCCAGGGCGCCTCAAGGCTTTCGGCAATATGCTTGAAGCCGCTGACGACCTGATCGCATCCGACGAAATCGGTTTGGCTTGTGTGCAGCTTCAGGATGCCCTTGATCGTACGGACGGGATGCATCCACCGCCCGATTTCGTTGGTGGTGAGGACAAAGGAGTGCTCGAACTCATGGTCCTCGATGTCATGGAAACCCTAGGGTGCTTCTGAGCCACCCCGGGTTCTTTGGGTCGAAGGAACCGTTGCCGGACATGCAGAGCTCCACCCTGAGGCCTGCACAGGTGCGGTGGTGGAGAAGATTCCGGAGGACTGGAAGTGGAGTCTTCTGGGTGGGAGCACCGCCCGGGGGCAAATCGGTCGATGAAGGTTAGCCCGGGCGAATAGGAATCGGGAAGCCCGCACCGGTGCCAGGGGTCCATGCTCAGCCCGGTCCGTCCCCTGGGCTCCTGCTCTCTATGTATTTCTCTGACCCGGAAGTCCTAACCGACGGACCAGTTCAGCATAATGGGGGTCGAGTCGGAACGGATCGAAGCGAGGCTCGGTGGCTAGATAGGCCATGCGGCCATCCCGGGCTTCAAGCGCAGCTTGGAGGGCTACATGGGTTTGGTCAAAGTCTCCAAGCCCCGTATGGACCAGAGCCAAGTTGTATCCTGAGACGTAGCCTCGCTGTGAGCCATCATGGAGTTCAGTAACGATGGCCTGCCCCTCACCTTTCATCCCGGCAATGCCATACGCGTGGCCGAGGGCGGAAACGATGAAGGGGATCCTTCCCGAAGCCTCAGCGGCTTTCTCCAAAGCGGACACGGCCTGATCAAGCTCCCCCAGACCCAGGTGCGCCAACCCGAGAATCCAATACACCTCGTGGAAATCCGGATCGATGGCCACGGCTTTCCTTGCTTCCACAAGCGCTTGCTCGTCCTCCCTGGCCATCTGGTGGTGCCAGGCGAGGTGAACGTTCATTTCCACGTCCAGGGGGTTGAGCTGGAGGGCTCTTCTGCTGACTTCCAGAGATTCGTCGAACCGGCCCATCGCCACCAGGAAATGGGAGAATAGGTGCTGGGTCGTGGATTGGTTTGGGTTCACTTCGATGGACCGTCTGAACCTCCTTTCGGCCTCCGCCCAATCCCAGTCCCAGGTGAAGCTGATCATCGCCAAGGCCGCGTGGGCTTCAGCCGACTCCTCATCGATCTCCAGAGCCTTCGAAGCAGCATCCTTTCCTCGTTGTGCCACTTCCGCAGGAGACAAACCCACCGTTGCCGGAAAACCCCACCAACTGTAGTTCAGAGCCATTTCGGCATGGGCCGGGGCATAGCCGGGATCGATGGTGGCGGCCTTTTCGAACTCCTCGATGCTTTTCGTGAACCCCCCAGCCGTCCACTGGCTTCGATAGTGCTGACCCTTCAGATAGGCCAGGTGCGCTTCCGGATCGACGGGGCGAAACTCACCCAATCGGGACTCTTGCCTCGGGGTCAAACGCCCCGTGATCTCCTCGACGATGGCCCGAGTGACGTCCCGTTGTAGGGCGAGGATGTTGTCCAGTTTCCGGTCATAGCTGCCCGCCCAAATGTGAGTATCCGAGTCCCCACGGATCAGCTGCGCCGTGACGCGGACCTCCTCCCCCACTCGCAAAACCGAGCCTTCTACGATGGCATCGACTCTCAGCTCTTGGGCGATGGTTGGAAGTGGGAGTTCCGTGCCCTTGTACCGCATGACGGAGGTCCGGGAGATGACATCGAAGACATCCAGGCGGGCAAGATCGGTAATCAGGGCCTCCGTCACACCGTCGGAGAAGTAGTCCTCCTTTGGGTCCCCCGAGAGATTCGCCAGGGGAAGCACCGCAATCGATGCGATGGGTTTCTGTTCTTCGCTGGTCGTTTCCGCTCGTCGAGTGGCGAGAGGTTCCTCGGTTCCCCTTTCCGACCTCACTTCGAACGCCCACGCCAGAGCCAGGGTGATGGGGAAGCCAACCAGGATGAGGATGATAACGAGGCGAGCTGCCCAATCAGGAAGAAGGAGCGCGTTGAAAACATCCGGGATGGCCACGGCAATGGCCACGCCTACCGCCGCGTACAACGCCGCCGCGCGATATACCTTCCGACGCTTCAGTTCGGCCAGGAATGCCGAGAACTTGGATGCCACCCCGATGGCTCCGGCGAGAGTAGACTGCCAGGTCCAACCCAGCCATCCACCACCAAACAGAATGCGGTGTGGCTGGAGAGGGAGCAAGGATTCCGTAGCGGTCCGCGCCTCTCACCCGCAGAGCAGTTGCGCGCGGTGCTCGTCCCTTTTAGCTAGCAGCAGACTCGCCCACAACCAGGATGCCGGATGAGAGGCTTGAATGTGCTTCTCCTGTGGGTGGCTGCGGGCGCGACGGCACTCCTCCTTGCCAGGGTGCCCCCTCCTTCACCTGAGCTGTCTCCGGCTGAGATCGCTGAAATCGAGGGGGAGGTCCTTGCGGTGGTGGAGGCTCGCTTCGACGCTCTCAGAGACCTCGACATGGATCAGGTTCTTCAGGGTGCCCACCCAGAGCAGCTTTCCTGGGCGGCTCAGGGACGCATCCTGAACTCGTTCGAATACCGGGACGGGATGCACGCCTGGGCGGATGGGAAAGAATCCTGGAGAGGCGATTGGGTGGAGACCCAAGTGTGAGTCCTCACCCCCGACCTTGCCGTGTTCTCCGGAACCTACGTAGACACCAATCAGTATTCGGACGGCCGGCCTCCTTTGTAGTCGACGAGATATGCCATGACCGTGCGTTGAAGGTGGCCTTCTGTCCACACCACGCTTCGGCTACGGAACTCCATGAGCACCAAGACACTCTGCCCTAGGAGTTCCACAGGGGTTGGGTTGTCTGGCGATAGTCCATAATTCGGCGGCGTGACCGGCCGGGAAGATGCGCCAAGTCGTGGAGCGGCGAATCAGGCTGATGTGGCTGCGGGGAATCCCGGGTCGGCCACCGAGGCAG
>CBDUAX010000235.1:0-7371 GCA_965365235.1 uncultured bacterium | reverse complement strand
ACCCGCCCTGGACACGGCCACGTTGGTGTTCCACGTGCTCCCGGTCTGGAAGAAGTCCCGGACGTTGTCAGGGTGAGCGACCCAGGGCTGTTGCGGGCCCGTGAACTGGTCGATGAGGCGTCCGTCGAGACGGGGGCCCCAGCTTTCGTCCACGAAGTCCCACAGACCGGCCCCGGCTCCGTCCACGAACTGGAACTCACCAAAGAGCCCCTGACCGTACTTGTTCTGATAGTCCGGGAGCTTCAGCGGGGTCTCGGCAGTGACGGAGGTGGTGACAGTCATCCCGAGCCCGCCACTTGGCGTACCCTGGCCGGATTTGGTGGTGATGACGATGGCGCCGTTGGCCGCACGAGACCCGTAGAGGGCGGCGGCGGCCGGGCCCTTCAGAACGCTGATGTTCTCCACGTTGGAGGGGTCCAGGTCCTGGATGGCGTTTCCGTAGTCGATCCCCCCGTACCCCTGGTTCCGGGGCGCGGAGTTGTCTACGGGTACCCCGTCGATGATGAAGAGGGGCTGGTTGTTTCCGGAGATGGAGCTGGCGCCCCGGATGACGATCCGGGAAGATCCGCCCGTGGGCCCGGCATTGGTCACATTCACGCCGGCCACATTCCCCTGGAGGGAATTCACGATGTTGATCTCAGGAACCTGGGCCAGCTGGTTCCCCTGGATGTCCTGCACGGAATAGCCCAGGGAGGCTTTCTCCCTGCGCAGGCCCAGGGCTGTCACCGTGATCCCCTCGATCCCCAGCGCTTCGACTTCGAGAGACGCATCCACGCGGCTGTCGACGGGAAGCTCCTGGGTCTTGTAGCCCAGGTAGGTGAAGACCAGGATCTCGGAGTCCTGGGGCACGCCGAGAGAGAAGTTCCCCCGGCTGTCTGTGAGCGTCCCGATCCTGGTTCCCTTGACGAAAACCTGGACGCCCGGAAGTGGTTGCTCCGTTCCCTGTACCGTCACGTTGCCGGTGACGGAGCGTAGCTCCTGAGCGTTGGCCATGACGGGCAACGTCAGGAAAAGGGCAAGGGAAAGGAGGATGGGCAACCCAAATCGAAACATGGGTCGTTGCATAAGGTGCCTCCTGTGAAACGATTATGGCGCTGACGGTGGCCCGTACGATGGATTCGCCTTGGTCAGGGGCGACCGCCGTGCGGGTCGGACAGAAGGATCCGTCAGCCGGTTGGGGTGAACGAGGATTACCCCTCTACGGAACTCCTTTCTCGAGGGGCCACGGTTGAAGCAATCTTACGAATAATGCGACACTCTCGCTATAGTTCGTGAGAGAAACAGTTAACGCGAAAACGTCCGCCGGCGGGGCGCATATTCTTGAGTATTATGGATCAACGTTTCGGCTCGGTGAGTGGGGACCCGGGCCAACCAACCAGACGTTTGCCCATGGCATGGACCCCGGGGGGAAGAGAGTGAGAACATCTCGAGTCGCGGGGCCACTCCTTGTCCCCGGTGGAGTCCGATCTCCATGGCGTTGCGAAAATATCGGCACCTCCCGGTGGTTTAACAAGGTTATTCTTTAGCCGTGGGAGGATAGGCTTCAGGGACCTCGATCCTCCACAGCGGGGTACTGCCCAAACAACGAAAGAGCCCTACCTTTCCTCTACGATGGCTGGATGGCGGTCGACGTGGTGAGCTACCCTCCGAAGCCACTGGGGGAGTCGGGGAAAAGTTCCCTTCGGAAATGAATCTGGTCCACACTATGAGAACGGTTCGTCTGATCACTCTGTGCCTCACAATGACGCCCCTACTCGTCCTAACCAACCCTGGTAGTGTGGTTGGCCAACGACTCGTTGATCTTCCGGGGGCCGAATCCAGGAGTGCTGGTCCTCTGGGCCTGGTTCCCTTCGCCGGACAGGAGGCCTTCTCCTCCACCTCTGGATCGGGACCGAGCTGGCAGAGCCGGCTTCTGACCTCTCTGGCCGGGGCCGCGATAGGGATGGGACTCGGCTACTTCGCATCGGAGGTTGTGGAAAGCGATTGGGCTGACTCGTCCGGAAGGAGAGAAACCAATCGGCCGCTCTGGGCCGGGGTGGGCGGAGGGCTGGGCATGGCCCTGGGATTCTCCTTCCCCCTCACCGGCTCACCGGGCCGGGGGGGGACCGGAGCGTTCGTCGACGACAGCCGAGTGATCTCCGCCGAGGACCTTCAGAAGATCGTCGCCTTCGACGCCCTGGAAGCCATCCGCCTCCTCCGGCCGGAGTGGTTGGTGGAGCGGGGGCAGGAGGCCTTTTACGACCCGGAGGCGGACAACATCCAGGCCTACCTGGATGACGTTCGGTTGGGTGGGGTGGAAACCCTGAGAGATATCAGCGCGTCCATGATCCAGTCTATCCGCTTCGTGGATGCGAATCGCGCCCTCGCCCGGTGGGGAACGGGGCACAGAATGGGCGTGATCCAGGTCATCACCAAGGACGGAATCCAGGTCATCACCAAGGACTGAGGTCAAGCTTGTCTTCAAGCAGGGAGGGAAGGGCCTTCGAGCGGGTTGAAGAGGCCCTTACTTCGCTACCTCCGAAATCTTCAGGACCCAGGCCTCCTGGTTGGGGGGAGGGGTGCCCTCAGGAACACGTGCGACGAATCCGCTTCCCGCCGGTTCCCAACCCAACTCCAGGCCAGATCCCAGGAGGGTGATCTTCGCATCCGAAGTCGGCAACAGGCTATTCATTGAGAAGAAGGCTGGGAGGCTCTCCTCTCCTTCCTCCACCAGATAGATGGCGTATACCGCCCCGTCCTTCCCCTGCGTCAACCGGATCTTCCCTTCGGCAAAGGGAGCCAGCGCCCGGGATCCATAGATGGCCTCCCCATGTGCCTGCATCCAGTCGCCCAGAGCCTCGAGTCGCCGATAGGCTTCGTCATGCCAACGACCGTCCGGACCGGGTCCGATATTCAGCAGGAGATTCCCACCCTTTGAAACGACATCAGCCAGCATGTGAATGAGAGTCCGAGGGCTCTTGTAGGTGTCGTCCGGAACGAAGGACCAACTTGTGGCCATGGGCATGGGGACTTCCCACGGGTGGGGGATGGCCTGGTCGGGGACCCTGGCTTCCGGCGTCAGGTAATTCTGAAAGGGGCCTTCCACCGCCCGATCCACGACGATGAGCCCCGGCTGTCTGGACCGAGCCTTCCGTACCAGACCTGGCATGTCGATGTCCTGGCTCTGGAGCCGCATGAACTTGTAGTCCGAGCGGTTCATGAGGTCCCGGATCTCTTCCTCGGTCATGGTCTGGACCCACCCGCCGTCGAGCCAGAGAATGTCCACGGGCCCGTAGCCCGACATCAGCTCTTCGATCTGGGCGTGGGTGAACTCAACGAACCGATCCCATCTCTCTGGATATTTCTTCAGGTCGTAGTTGGGGTTTCGATCTGGAGTGGCGAAGTAGGGCCACCAGTAGTCGGCGCTGTGCCAATCGGGTTTGGAGAAATAGGCACCCACCCAGAAGCCTTCCTTTCGGAAGGCGTCGAATAGCTCCTTGGTGATGTTGGCCCTGGGATGTCTGCTGAAAGGTGTATTCGGTGAGGTGATTCGGTAATCGGTTTGCCGCGTGTCGAACATGGAGAACCCGTCGTGGTGTTTGGTCGTGAAGACCATATACCGCATCCCTGCTTCCTTGGCCGCACGGGCCCACCGCTCCGGATCGAACCCAGTGGGGTTGAAGGTGGTTTGAAGGGCTTCGTAAGCCTCCTTGTATTCCCCGTAATCGTCCATGGACCGCCGACACCAGGGCTCGTCTTCGGAACAGAGGGACCAGGACTCCACGATTCCCCATTGGGAGTAGGGCCCCCAGTGCATCAACAGCCCCAGCTTGAGGTCCTGCCACGCCTCCAGTTTTTCAAGAACCAGGGGATCGGTTTCAGGGAAGTACACTTCGGTCTGACCGAAAAGCGGCTCCTGGGAGCCCCCCAGGGCCAGGGCGCCCAGGAAGAGCCCGCCCGTGAGGGGGACAACCCAGCGGTTCCTTCTCCCCTTCATCATCTAGGCACTCCTCTCCGTTCCGTTCCTGGATCCCCAACCTGGTCAGCTCCGGCGTAACCAACCAGTCGAATCGTCCAAGCCCACTGGCCCGGGATCTTGCTGAAAGGGATCTCGGAGAAGTCGACCAGGAGTCGTCCTTCATGGTATTGCCAGGGGAGATCCTGCCCCAGGCCCAGGAGGGTGATGGTGGTCCCTTGGGGGGGACGGGGGATGGGGACGGCCAGCACCGAGTCGGGCCATTCGAAGGTGATCACGAACAGGTCGTCGCCCTTGGCCGTGTAGACCAAGTACTCCTGTCGGGAGGTGTATTTGCCCTGAAGGCCCGCATTGGCCCCAGGGCCCGCCCCGGTGAAGAACGCTGAGGTGGGCACAAGCTCCCGGGGCGAACCGTCCTGTGCCCAGAAAAGAGAAACCGATGCGTTTTGTGCCTCCTCCCAGTACTCCACGCGGATGGGGTATCGAGCTCCCCCCTGAAGAGAGATGGAGGCTGGCGATGCTTCGGACCCCGCCGCCCATTGCCCATCCACCCAGACCGAGGCTTGGTCGTCGGCCTCGACCGTGAAGGAATAGTCCCCCGACCCGGGGGCTTCCACGAACCCGGTCCACACTGCGGAGAACTCGTCCTCTCGAATGGGTCGTCCAGGGCTGTTCCGGACCCATTCGAAGTTGATGGAGGGATCGATCCGCTCCAGGGTGACGTCCCGATGCTCCCCGGTCCTTACCCAGCTCCTGGACCCGTAGATGGCGTCCCCGTTGGTCTCCAACCACTCCCCGAGTTGAAGAAGCCGCTCCTGCTGGAGGAGAGGAATCTGGCCGTCGGCCTTTGGACCCACGTTCAGGATCAAACCTCCTCCTCCGGCTACGGCCCTGGCGAAACTCCGGACCAACTCCTCGGGGGATAGATACGCCTCGAGCTTCTCGTTCCGGTTGAGGCCAAATGAGCGTCCGAGGCCCCGCACCTCGGCCCAGGGGCGGTGTGGGAGGCTGAGGCCGGGGCTGTACTCCGGGGTCTTGAACCCGATGTCGCTCCCCGAGCCCCACCGGTCGTTCACGATGGCGTCGGGGCCCACCGTATCGAAATACCATCCGATGAGCTCCCGAGCCCGCCACTGCTCCGCGGTGTTCAACCACTCCCCGTCGGAAAAGAGAAGAGACGGCCGGTAGGTAGAGATGAGCTCCTTGAGTTGGGGCACCATGTATTCCGTCACATAGCGACCGATAGAATCCGGGGGATCGGTATACCAGCGGTGGAGGGGATGCTGCCACTCGGCCAGAGAGTAGTAGAGACCCATCTTCAAGCCGGATTCCCTCACGGCCCGGGAAAGCTCCCCAACCAGGTCTCGTTCCGGGCCCACCTCGACACTGTTCCAGCCAGGAGAATACGCGCTGGGCCACAGCGCGTACCCGTCGTGGTGTTTTGATACCAGGACCACATATCGGGCACCGGCCCTGGTGAAGAGGCTGGTCCAGTCTCCGGGATCGAAGAGCTCGGCTCTGAATAGAGGGGCGAAGTCCCGGTACTGGAATTCGCTTCCGTAGTTCTCTCGCAGGAACCGCGTTCGGAGTGTGTCTCCCTCCTGAAGCCCCCGGATAAACCATTCGGCGTAATCCTCTTTGCCGGAGTACGCCGGTACCGAGTAGACCCCCCAATGGATGAAGATCCCCAGCTTGGCATCCAGGAACCACTGGGGGAACGGACGCGCTCTCAGCTCCTCCCAGCTCGGACCCCCCGGCCCAGGGTCCTCCTGGGCCGAGAGCGACTCGGTCTGCACCGGGACCCACATCGGGGACAGGCCGATCCCAACCAGGACGATGGCCAGGAGAACAACCCGCCTCACGGGCAGGCCACCGGACACTTCCCGGTGCCTCCGGGTTGCTGTACGCGTGCTTCCGTTGAGGAGAGTTCCACGAGGGTTCCCGCTCCTGTTATGCCGAAGGGAGATGCGAATCTACCGACGGTACGGAACGGGGCTGCCTCCCGGCAAGGAGCGGACGGGGCCGGATCTTTCCATCCCAGTGGAAAGGCCCTACTGGAAGGCCACCGTCGCCGTTCCTTTGGGAAAAACACCGGAGAGGGAAGTCAGGTCGTAGTTCGTGTGGGGCTGGGCGTCCTGCGGGATCACAGCCTCCAGGAGCCGGAACCAGAACGGACCCGAGGGTTCGATGTCGAAGGTGTCGGCCAGTTCCATCGTGACCAGGATCGGCACCCCCGAAAGGTCCGTGGGGAAGACCAATCCTTCCGGCGCGTCGTCGAGGAAATCCTGTCCCGGGAAGGCGTAGCTTCCCACGCCGTCCCCATGGAGGTCCAGGGTATCGGGGAGCGCGGGGGTGTAGAACTTCCCGGTAGAAAGGGTGTCGTCGCCGAAGACCACCCAGCCCTCGTAATCCCAACCGGTGGGCGCCTGGGGGAGGTTCAGCCCTTGAAGTGGGTCTCCTCCGTTGTAGTCTGCGAACCAGACCCCGCTCATCTCGTCATCATCCGTCTCGCTGGAGGGGGTTCCCAGGAAGTACTCCCCTGAAATGGAGGCCACATCAATGGCTAAGCTGAGCCAACTCTCCTGCCCGAGCCTTGCGGAGCCTTCGACCATGGTCCCTCCCAGGATGTAGGTTCCGGAGGGTTGGCTCACCACCACATCGGATTGTTCGATGGTGATCTGGACCCCGTAGAGCTCCCCGGCATTCACTCCGGCCTCGAACTCACCGGAGAGGACGGCGCCGGTGGAGGGGTCAACGATCTCGCCGCTGTCGTTGATGTTGAAGATCTGGATGGGGGAGCCCCAGTATGCGCCGTTTCTGAATTCCACAGCCCAGGCCTGGTAGTTCAACCCGCCCTCCAGCGGAGGAAGGTTCTGGAAGGAGAAGCTCACCATGGAGCTTCCGCGGGGTTCCCAGATAGTGCTGCTATCGCTACAGGCACTCAGGGCCAGGGCCGCGATGGTGAAAAGGGCCAAGGGCCCGAAAAAGGTGCGGCCAGCGGTCGGAAGGTTCAAAACCGAAGTGATTGTGGAGTTCGACACAGGGTCCGTAATCCTCTAGAAGTACTCACGAAACGACTCAGGGGCCCAACGTCAGGACGCGTGGGCCTCTCTGAATACGAAAATACCGTTGGAGGATGACCGGGTTCCCGGGAGGGTGGACCCGTGAAGGAGTTACCAGACCGCCACACCGACACCCAGTTCCAGATACTGGTGCTTGGCGGCTCGCTCTGTCAGGCCTTGAGGGGAGACCATGTCGTAGTGGCCCACGTTATAGTTCCCGAAAAATGCCACTGAGACCAGGCTGGCCACCGGGACGGTGAACCCGGCTCCGGCGGAATACCCCACCCCCCAGCCCGAGGCGGTATGGAGAAGGAGATCGCCGCCCGAACCGGTCATCTCCAGGTCCTGGGACCC
>CBDUAX010000234.1:0-7381 GCA_965365235.1 uncultured bacterium | reverse complement strand
TTTACATCCCGGATCTGAGTGGATGCCCTGGGTTGAGCCAGAAAGGCATTTCCCCCCAAGACTTCAGGGGTGAGCTCCTCCAAGAGGCCCAGGTCGTCCAGGATCCAGAAGCCACGTCCATGGGTCCCCAGAACGAGGTCGTTTTCTCTCGGGTGCACCACCATCCCGTGGACAGCGACGGTAGGGAGCCCCTGGCCCAGGCGTAGCCACCGTTCGCCGCCGGTGTTCGAGGCAAAGACCCCGAACTCCGTGCCGACGAAGATCAGATCTCCGTTTCGAGGGTGAACGGCAACGGTTCGGGTGGGGCCGAAAACAGGGAGATCGCCGGTGACATCGACCCAACTCTGCCCGTAGTTCTCGCTTCGAACCACAAAGGGCCGGAAGATGTTGTCCTTGTGCCCATCGAACGCAACGTAGAGCGTTCCTTCCGCAGTCGACGACCAGGCGACCATCGCCACCTTCATCATCTCCGGCACCCCGGGGAACGGGTCGGTCCTGTGCCAACTGGCGCCGTCATCCGTGGTCACCTGAACGAGACCATCGTCGGTTCCCACCGCCACCAGACCTGCCCGAACCGGAGAGACCGAAAGGGTCGATACGTTTCCGTACAGGGCGGTGCTGGCATGGAGGTCCACGGCTTCAGGGGGTTGGATCCGCCCCTGGAGCGGAAGGGAATCCCGACCGATTTGACGGGTCAGATCGGGGCTGATGATCTCCCAGGAATCTCCTCGATCCCGACTCCGAAAAACCACGTTTGCGGCGAAGTAGAGGGTGGCGGGATCGTGAGGTGAAATTGCGACGGGGGCACTCCAGTTCCAGCGGTAGGAGGGGGCGCCTTCGTCCTGGGGCTGCCAGGGTTGGATTCGGCGGCGCTCACCGGTTTTTCGGTCCATGCGGTAGAGCACACCGTACTGGGACTCGGCATAGATGATGTCGGAGTCGGTGGGATCCACCTGCGAATAGAACCCGTCACCGCCCGCGGTATAGCTCCAATCCTCGAAAGAGGTGCCTGGGCTGAACCGGGTCCCTACGGGGCCTCCCCAGGAGCCATTGTCCTGAGTTCCCCCGTAGACATGGTAAAAGGGGTCCTGCATGTCCACGGAGACAGTATAGAGCTGCATGGCAGGCAGGTTCGACTGCCAGACCCAGGACTCGCCCCGGTCCCTGGAGAGATAAACCCCTCCGTCGTTCCCCACCAAAAGATGTTCCGGATCCTCCGGATTGACCCAGAGAGTATGGTGATCCACATGGACCGCGGACTGGACCAGATTCTTGAACGTTTCCCCCCCATCCTCCGATACGTAGAGGGGGGTCATGGGCACATAGAGCCGGTGGGGATCCGCCGGATCGCAGATCAACTCTCCGTAATACCAATGACTCTGGATGGCGCTGTTTCGCCGTTCCCAGGTGGAGCCTCCATCCGTAGACCGGAAGATCCCGCCGTCGGGACCGACGGCGCTGGAATAGAGGGTCTCAGGGGAGCCGGGGCAGTAGGTGATGCCGATGCGTCCCAGGGGCCCCGTGGCGAACCCTCCACCGACCTTGGTCCAGCGATCCCCGCCGTCCTCAGTTCGGAAAAGAGCGCTTTCCGGCCCACCTCCCAACATGCTCCATTGACGTCGCTCCCGTTGGAAGGTGGCGGCGAAGAGTACATCGGGGTCTCGGGGGTCCATGACCACCTCCACCACACCGGTGTACTCACTCGGTCCCAGGACCTTGGTCCAGCCTACCCCGCCGTCGGTGGTCTTATAGAGGCCCCGCTCCGGATTCGGGCCCCAGAGGGAGCCCATTGCCGCCACGAAAACCACATCCGGGTTTTTCGGATGGACCAGGATCCGGCCGATGTGCCGGCTCTCTCTCAGCCCCATGTGCTTCCACGACTCCCCTCCATCGTTGGAGCGATATACTCCATCCCCGAAGGACGAGGAACGGACGCTATTCTGTTCGCCGGTGCCCACCCACACCACATCGGGATTCGAGGGATCGAGGGTGATTGCCCCAAGGGAAACCGAACCCTCCCTCTCGAAAACCGGACGCCAGGTGGTGCCGCCGTTGGTTGTTTTCCAGGCGCCTCCGGAGGCTGTGGCCGCAAGAATCGTGTTCGGATCGTCGGGCCTCACGGCGAAGGCCGTGATCCTCCCGCTGGTCACCGACGGTCCCAACTCCCTCCAGTGGTAGTTTCCGAGATCGACGGAGGTGAGGGTTCTGCTCTGGGCCTGGGCCTTTGCCTGCTTGGGCACCAAGCTCAGGGAGGCCAGGAAGAAGATGGTGAGGCCCCACCGGACGGGGACGTGAAGGAACCGAGGGATCCAAGATTCCGGACACATGGACACAAACGCTCCAGGGTCGAGATTTGTTAGGGCACTTCTGGGGTACCTCAGCAACATGACCCTCCGCGGAAAGGCCGGGCAAGGAAGGGTGACGAACCATCGGGGCCTGGTTGCGGATTGGTCTGATGGCGACCCGGCCGGGCCCGATCCTCAACGAATCAGCAGAATCCGCTCGTTGATGGGGTAGAGCCACTCCACACCCCGTTCCGTGACGATGGCGTCGTCCTCCAGTGGGATCCTCACCTTGGCCCCGCCAAATTCCTCGGCTGCCGTGTAGGCGAAGAGCTCGATGACGAACATGTTCGTGGGCTTGATCTCGAAGGTGAGGCGAAGGGGATTGAACCACGCGATGGACGGTCCGATCCCGTGGCCGGTGTTCCCCACCGAGTGACAGCCGATCATGACCTCGGTCTTCTCCGTATCAGAGGTCACATTGAACTCCTCCATCACATGGAAACCGGCTTCTGCGATCTTTTCGTTGAGGACTTCCAGTGTTTCCGCCGCAGTGCGGCCCGGCTCGATGTTCTTGCGGATGACCTCCCGGACCCGGCGTCCCTGGTCGAAGGCGTGTTGGATCCCCGGCGGCGCCTCCCTCTCCCCCTCCTTCAGGACGTATGCGATCCGCTTCATGTCCGTGTACAGATTGAGGAAGCCGACCCCCCAGTCGATCATGAGCAGGTCACCCCGCTGGATGATCCGGTCGTTGGAGGTGGCCTCGATCCCCTCCGGGCCAGTGATGTAGATGGAGGGCATGTCGAAAGAACTCCCCAGGCCCCGGGCCAGCAGCTGGTCCATGAGCCACCAGGCCACGTCCTCCAAGGCTGTCACCCCGGGCGTGATGACCTCGTTGGAGAAGGCTCGCTCGGCCAGCTCCCGGGAGATCTCTCCCGCTTCGGCGAAAGCGGCCACCTCGGTCGTGACCCGGCGGGAGCGGAAATCCGAAACCAGCTTCTCGGCCGACACCAGGCGGGAGGCATAGGTCTCACCCAACTCCTCCCGGATCGCTTGGTAGCTTGTGTGGGAGAGTCCGTCGGCGGCCCCGATGTTCCTGGCCATGTTCACGCCGATACGGGAGGGATCGCGCTCCGCCACGAAGGACCCAAGGTTCGTGGAACCGGTTACGATGTCGTACACACCGCACTCTTCCAACAGGTACCCGCCCACCCCCATGGCCGCCCGCTCGATGCGGTCGCCTCCCCGGTCGGTGAAGACATAGAACCCCAGACTGCTGGGATACCCCCGTCCCAGGTCCTCATACAGTGGACCGTAGTCCCCTTCCCGAACCGTGGTGATCCACATGTCGATCCCGTTCTCCCGCATCACCTCGGGCAGGATCAGGTCGAACTTGTCTTTGCGGATCTGGCACATCCGTTCCCAACGGCGTTTGGCTTCCTGAGAGGTGGCTTCCGAGAAGGGCGTTGCTGTCAGGAGGACGGCCAGGACAATAAACGCGAGCCGACGGGCGGTGTACCTCATGAGATCGAGCTCCTGTATTCTTTCGGCTGGAAGGGCCGGTGGGTCGGGGAGGGAAACCGCCTTGCGGTGCGGAGCGAAACGGAAGGCTGCCCCCCGGAGTCCTGAAGACAACCTCGGTCACAGGTCCCGGGATGGGCAAGGAGGGTGCCGGTCACCTCACGCCTGGGGGTCCCAGGGATCCGTCCCCCGGGCCAAGGCTGCAGCGTCGGCCACCGCATCCGGGAGCCCGAAAACGATGAGGTTGTCGGCTTCCTGAAAGAGAAAATCGCTCTTGGGGTTGGCGTGTGTCTCGGGGCCTCTCCGGACGGCCAGGAGGGTCACGCCGTATTCGGCCCTGAGATCCACCTCCGCCAGGGTGCGACCCTTCAGGTACGATTCCGTCCCGACCCGGACCGTTGCGACCTCCGAATCGGGGAAGGCGAAGGGTGTTTCCTCTCCCCCTCCTAATCCGGGAGGCTGAAGCGACCGGAACATCTCGTAGGCGCCAGACCGGACCTGACCCACGAACTCGTTGATCTCCACCTGAGGAATCAGGTACCGCTTCAACACCCGGACGAGGATCTCCACCGAGGTCTCGAACTCCTCGGGGATCACGTCGTCGGCCCCCGCCCGGTAGAGAGCCTCGATCTCTTCAACGTATCGGGTTCGGGCCAGGACCTGGACGGCCGGGTTCATACGTTTCGCCAGCTCCGCGATGGTCCTGCTGCTCCCGGGATCGGCGATCGCGGTGACGAGGACCCGGGCCCGCTCTACTCCCGCGTGCTCCAGGACCGCAGGGATCGCGGCATCTCCGAAGAAGATCGGCTCTCCTTTCTCCCGTTCCCGCCGGACCGTGTCCGGGTTGGTTTCAAGGATGAGGTAAGGGATTCCGGCGGCCCTCGCCGCCCGGGCCAGGTTTCGCCCGTTCACTCCGTAGCCGACGATCACCAGGTGGTCCAGGATGGACTCCTCCACCGATCCATCCCCAATGGCATCTGGCCCTCCCGGCTCCCCTAGGAGGAAGGATGGCAGCGGAAGGCTGGTGACCCGTTCCACGATGGTCGGAGCCACCGTCAGGATGAACGGGGTCACGGCCATGGTCAGGATGGACACGGCCAGGAAGAGCTGCTCGTGGTCCCCGGGAAGGAGGCCGACCTCGATTCCGGTTCGGGAGAGAATGAAGGAGAACTCGCCCACCTGGCTCAGGGCCAAGCCCGAAAGGAGGGCGGTCCGGAGGGGAAAACCGAGAAGGCGAATGGCGGCGGCGGTGGCTCCGGCCTTGAGGATGAGGACGGCGAGGGTGGTGCCCAAAACCGAGGCCAACTCCCGGCCCATGAACGATAGGTCCATGAGCATCCCCACCGAAACGAAGAAGAAAGCCAGGAAGAGTTGTTTGAATGGGAGGATTTCCCCCAGGGCCTGGGAATGGTAGTCCGACTCGGAGATGATGAGGCCGGCAAGGAAGGCTCCCAGGGCCAGGGACAAACCGGCCATGGAGGTCAGCCAGGCCGCGGCCAATCCCATTGCAGCCGTCGCCAGGAGAAACACCTCTCGACTCCGGGTCCTGGCCACGTGGAAGAGGAGCCAGGGGGCCAACCAGCGGGCGGTCACAAGGACCAGAACAACAATGAGCAGGCCTTTGCCCACCAGGTTCAGGATCGGACCCGCCAGATCCCCCTCCCCCATGGCCAGGAGAGGGGTGAAGAGCATCATGGGCACGATGGCCATGTCCTGGAAGATCAGGACTCCCAGGGACGTCGTTCCGTGGGGGGCTCCAAGCTCGGCCCTATCCTGCAGGAGCCGTAAGACGATGGCGGTACTGGAGAGGGATACCAGCATCCCCATGAAGACGGCTTCCCTGGGGGTCTGGCCGAAGGTTCTGGCCAGGAAAAAAGCCGCGACTCCGGTGAAGACCACCTGGAGCGACCCACCCAGGACGACCGACCGCCAGATCCGCACCAAGCTCTTGAGGGAGAACTCGATACCGATGGAGAACATCAGCAGTATGACACCCACCTCGGCGAGGATCTCAACTTCGTGAACTGCCCGAATGAGGCCCATCCCGTGGGGTCCCGCCACGACACCCGTCAGGAGGAACCCCAGGACCAGGGGTACACGGGCCCGCTGGAAAAGGAGAATCACGCCCAGGGAAAGGACCAGAATGACGGTGATATCAGTGAGAAGGGGGATGGCCATGGTGGTTAGTTTGGTGCCTCTTGGTTGTTTCTTGGCTCAACCAGGTGGTCCCCCCCGGAAATCCCATCCAAAAGCTCCAGAACTTCTTCGGTCGGAGGGATGTCGGCCATGGAGTGGCCGTAATGGGCGAATCGGACCACGCCTTCTTTGTCCACAAGGAGTTGGGCCGGCATCCGACCCAGCTTGAAAAGGTTCACCTCCTGGCCGAATCGTTTCAGGACCGTGTGTGTGGGGTCCGGGAGGCCCAGGAAGGGAAGGCGGTTCTCCTTCCAGTATCGTTCGAAGGCCTGCTTCCCCTCGGGCCCGACCACCACGATCTCGGTGTATCTGTCCAGGAACTTCTCATGCCCTTGGCGCAACTGCGCCATGTGCCGTTTGCAGAAACCTCAGGTAAACCCGCGGTTGAAGACCAGGAGGACACGTCGCTTTCCCTTGAAGTCCGAAAGGCGCACCCGGTTCCCGGAATAGTCATCCAACTCGAAGTCCGGCGCTGGTGCGCCAATGTCCACTCTCGGCATCACGTCCTCTGCTTCCGGTTCTCCCGGATTGGGCAGGATCCCGCTGGACCACCTGCCCAACGGGTTCCCAGTCGACCTTTTGTTTTGAGAAGGGTAAGGTCGATCTCCCCATTTGGCGATGCTATGGATCCACCACAGTGCCGATCCTGATTCCCGACTTGACGGACCGATCCGCCCAGCGGGCCTAGGAATCCTCGACGTGGCCAGCGGAGGAGGGGAGGTGACTCTGGCCCTCTAGAAGCGAGAGAACGAAGAGAAGCTGCGGCTCGAGGTTTTTGGATGTGACCTGAGTCGGGTTGCCTTGAACGATGCTCCTCGCTCCCTATCCCTTCGTCCGAACCGAGCTTCGGCCCCCATCCAAGGCAACAACCTGACCTGTGATCCATCCCGAGTCGGAACCGAGGAGGAAGGCGGCCAAGGCGGCCGCATCGTCGGCCTCACCCAGCCGGGAAAGGGGGTGGAGCTTGGCCAAGGAATCGGCGACGCCTTCGTTTTGGGTAAGTGAAGCGGCGAGAGGGGTCCGAAGGAGGCTGGGAGCTATGCAGTTGACTCTGACGTCTGGAGCCAGGTCCGCTGCCAGGGATCGAGTCAAGGATTCTGTGGCACCCTTGGCCGAGGCGATGACGGAGTGATTGGAGAACCCAGCTGCCGCCGCCACCGTGGAGAAGAGGACCACAGAGCCCTTCCCCCTTCGGAGGCCCGCCTCGGCAGCCTGAACGGCCAGCGCCGCCCCCAGGGTGTTCAACCTGAAAGCGTCGAGGAAGTCCTCTTGCGTGGACCTTTTCAGCGGCTTCAATACGATTGAACCCACGGCATAGGCCAAGCCCGCCAATCCCTCCTCTCCCTGAGCCACGGTAGCAACGGCTTCCGAGAGGGCAGGGC
>CBDUAX010000233.1:0-7382 GCA_965365235.1 uncultured bacterium | reverse complement strand
CTCGATTGCTTTCACGACGGGCTCCTTTTTTGACCGGGTGGGCCGAGAACTCAGGACCATGATTCGACCGAAGGTACGCGGGCGGAGCCTACCGTGGGAAGGGTAGGGAAAGAGGCTGATGGGGCGGGTGGAAAAGAAGAGCGGGTGAACCGGAGCCCACCCGCTCTTTCTTGAAAGGCGTGGCCCCGCAGGGCTCGTACCCTTCGTTCCCCCTTCCTAGTTGTGTGAGAAGGAGAACTGCATGACGAAGGAGTCTTCGAACATGCTGGATGTCACGTCGGACTGAGGAATCTGACCCATGGCGGGATGCCAGATGGGCCCAGAGACCTCATTCTCGAATGCACGGTAGTAGGCCAGGCTGACCTCCACGCCTTCATGGAACTCGAATCCCAGTCCCGCGGTGATGTGGTGCTGAATGATGGCCGGGGCCGAGACATTGAAGAAGGAGTTCTCCTCAGGAACCGGATTGTCCGAATAGTTGTACCCAGCCCTGAGGGCGAACTTGTCGGTGGCCTGGAACTGAGCCCCTGTGGCGACGACCATGATGTCGTCCCAACCGAAGCCGGCGACGGCGCCGGTCTGGGTGAAGCCTTCAGCCTCGAAGCCATCGGTTGAGGAATACAGGTAGTACTTCGCGTCGGCCTCGACGAAGAGCTGGTCGGTGGCCTGGTATGACAGGCCTGCGCCGATGATGGCCGGGGCGTTCAGCTGGAAGGCGATATCCCTGTGGGTCCCCCAGGCGGGATCCGTAGGATCGTCATTCCGGCTGTTCCACTCGAACTCCCCGAAGAACTGCTCGCTCGTATAGGCCAGGCCGAAGTTCATGGCATCCGTGAGCCGGTAGATGAGGCCGGCCTGGAACCCGAAGCCGAAGGTGCTGGCAGCAGCGGTGGCACCCGGGTAGAAGGCCCCGTTTGGAGAGGCAGCGGGCATGGGATCCACAGCCAGAGATGCCCAGTCAACATTGGCCGCAAGGCCGAGCCAGAGCTTCTCGGAAGGCGCGAAGGCCAGAGCCGGCGTCACCTTCAACAGGGAGAAGTTGCTGTAGACCTGTCCGAAGCCGCCCATGGTTTTGGGGGCCAGGAGAGGGTGCGAATTGTTCTGCCGGTAGTCTACACCGAATCCACCGATGCCCAGGCCACCGAAACCGATAACGAGCTTGTCTTCCTTGAGCTCGGCGCTCCAACCGAAAGCGGGAATGGGCACGAAGTCGCTCTTGCTCTGTTGAGACCCCGTGAACGGGCCCTGCGGGGTGGGAGCGGTTGCGGTGAGGGTCCGGTCGGGTTTGAAGAGCTCCAGGCTGATAGAGGCCTGGTGACCGGAGAAGGCCATGAGGCCGGCCGGGTTATGATAAAGTGCACCCAATACATCTGTAGCGCCGGCGACGCCCACGCCTCCCATGGCGGAGTTGATGGCTCCGACCCCGTGGAGGAAGTGACCATCGGTGGCGGAGGCCCCGGGGGCCCACGCCAGGCTGATAAAGAGGGCTAGTGCTATGCCCTTAAAGGACTTTTTCACCGGTACCTCCTGAAGTGAACGTTGCAGAAATCTCTCTTCTCAGCGCCGCTTCGAACTCCGCCGCAAGTGAGAAGGCCTCGCCGAATGCGGATGCCAGATCCACCCCGGAAGGAGGGGATTCGGCGATCTGAGATAGGTAGAATCTTTGGTACTGCGTGAGGTTTTCGGGGCGGGTCTTCTCCAGAACGAGCGCCCCTGAGCGGATGGCAGCCCTTGCTGCCAGGATCTCATCCTCGTTCGGGTTTCCTGCGGTGACACCCACCTGTTCCATGACCTGACGAACAAGGGGAAAGGAGAGCTCCCGGAGCATGGAGAAAACCGCTTCCGGCGCCTCGGCAGAAGCCGAGGGAGCCGCCACCATGAGGACGTTGTCCCCACGGTCTTGAGGTGAGCCTCCGAAGATCCGCCCTTCTGCGCCGATGGAGGGAATCAGAACAACCATCCCCCCAGGCATTCCGACGCCATTCAGGAAGGGCGTCAGGGCTGGCCCAAACTGATCACCCCAAAGGGTCCGGAGAGACCCCTCAACTTCCTGACGCCTCCCAGCCTGCCCATGCCACTGAGCCTCGTAGAACTCAGCCCACTCGTCCACGAGGGCCAGGACAAAGTCGCCGAGTACCCGTCGTTGACCCGGTGTGGTCAACACAGAGCCTACGGCTGCCAACCCGAAGGCTGTCCGCGCCGAAGGTGCCCGGGGAATTCCCTCGTCCGTACCTGCCAGGAGTTCCAAGGCCGTGAAGATTTCGGTCCTTCCGGCCTGGGGGAAGTAGAGGGGAAGGAAATGAAAGACTTCGAAAGCGGGGTCCCGACGAAACGCATCTCGGAATCTCCCCAGCTGGGCATCCAATCGAGTTCTTCGGAGCCCCGCCGCCTCCTTCGCCTTTCCCACCTCTGAAGGGTATCCCGGGTTGTACAGAGGGCTTGGGCCAGGCCCCACAGGATCCACCAGAGCCATTCCGTGAAACCAGAGCTCCGAAAAGGGCTGTGACGTGAATGCCCAACTACCCGAAGCAGACTGGGCAAACGCCGGGCCGGAGCTTGTTCCCAAAACCCCCAGCAGAACCAGAAGAAGGAGGTTTTGGGTCTTCCGCCTTCTCCTGGCCGGGCCTGCCGGCGAGATCCCCCATTCTAGATAAAGAATGTCTGGGCCCCTTCTGCATGCTGGAAGAAGTCCATGGCCCCGATGACGTCGGTGACTTCGTCGATGAGGTCCGATCTCTCCAGGCCGAACATGTCCATTGCCATCTTGCAGGCATAGAGATCGGTCCCAGCCGCATCCAGCGTCTCGATGAGCTCACGGATGTCGGGGATGTCCAGCCCCTCGATCTTCTTCTTCATCATGGAGGTGGCGAAAGTCTCCATGCCGGGGAGACCCGCCAGCATGTGGGGCAGCGGAGCGGAGGGGTTACCCACCATCCCGGCCTTGAGCTTATCCACCTTCTTTTCGGTGATGATGTCCAGGCCCCAGAAGGTGAAGAACACCATCGCCTCGATGCCCATCATCCGGGCTGCATTGGCCAGGATCAGTCCGGGGTAGGCCATGTCCAGGCTACCCTTGGAGCAGATGATGGCCACCTTGCGAGGCATGCCGTGGTCGTTTCCGTTTCCGTCGGTCATTTCTCGATCCTCTCGATCAGACGCAGCCCTGAGGCTTCCCATGTCCAGCTAGCTTGGAAGCCAGGATTCCGGGGCCTTTCGGGAAGAGTTGGTAGATCTCCTTCATGGAGACATCGGTAAGCTTCGTAATGCGGCGGACTCCGGGGGGCTCCCCCTGGTCCACCGAATCTTGTCGTACGAAGTCCAGAACGACCCAATGACGGTCGGTAAGGGTGATCCCAACTTCCTCTGCGAGGCCCTCGGCGACTTCCCTGGTCCACTGACCCGGGTCGGTCAAGAACCCATCGGTGTCCACTTCAACGGTGGCTCCACCGTACGTCTTCTCAGCCATCATTCACTCCCTTTCTTCAACGAAGGGGCCTCGTTGGCCCGATAACATTCTGTTAGCTGGTACTGGAGGCGGACTCGGTGTCTCGCCCCAGAGACCGGAGCAACTCCAAAAGCACTCCAGTCCCCTTTTTGACCTCCGGGTCCCTCATCGCTTTCAGGAGCCCAAGCGTGCCCACGGGGGCAGGGGTCGTCTTTTCTTTCAACGCGGTTGTCGCACGGTCCGCCATGTTGAGGATTTCTGGTTGCGTGAGATTCCGGACCGTCATGAGGATATGGACGATGTTCTCGCCCAGGAGTCGGACATCCTCCGGCGTGAACGCCGTGCTGACCTGCTGCGCGACCTTCACTCCTTCTCGGACAAAGTCCAGCGTTCCGTCCTCTTCGAATTCCTGGAGGCGGTCGGAGGTCAGGTGGATGATGCCGTTGGCCATGGGCAAAAGATCCTGCCCAAGCTCCATGACCATCTCTTTGTCTCGCTTCAATTCGAGAAGAATCTCCGTGGCCCGATCCAGCTTCTGGCAGGCTTCGAACAACTTCTCCATCTCCGGACCCTGGGTCTCGGCCACTTCCGATCCGTTTCCTCCTGGAACCGTCAATTCGTTGCTCATGAGCCCCTCCACTTTCCTGCCCAGGACATCTGGGCTTCAATTCCTGGAAGCTCCGAACCCCGGAGCAGCAGATTCCAGTAGACCCACCGAAAGCCCATCTTTCCCCAGTGGTTCATCTCGCTCTCGCCCAGGAGGCTGAACGGTCCGACGCCGGGGAGTGGGTAGTTCCCCGGGAGCGGTTCGGTGTCGTAGTTGAAGTCGATAAGGACCGCCTTGTTGAAGCCGGTCTCGATGAAGCAGTTGGCGTGTCCGTCGAACCCCTCCCAAAGCTCCCGCCCTTGAATCGCTCTGAGTACGTTTTCCAGGAGGATATCTCCTTCGAAATGGGCCACCGACCCAGCCTTGGATGTGCTGAGGTTCGTCGCGTCGCCCACCACGAAGATGTCTTCCCAGTCTCTGGACTGGAGTGTGTGGGGGTGCGTGGGAACGAAGTCGGCGTGGTCGCCCATATCTGAACGTCCAATGACCTCCGATCCCTGGTGATAGGGGATGGTGACCAACAGGTCATAGTCCATCTCGTCCCCGTCCCAGGTCGCCATGACATTCCGGTCCGGGTGCACCTCGCCGGTGCTCCAGATGGGTTTGACCTCGATGTTCCTCTCCTGGAGCATGTCACCCAGGAGTGCAGAGGCCTTGGGCTTGGTGAAGGCTCCTTCCAGGGGAGTGGCGTAGACGATCTCCGTCTTGTCCCGGATCCCCTCCTTGGTGAAGAACCAATCGGCCAGGAAGACCCACTCGAGTGGGGCCACGGGGCATTTGATAGGCATCTCCACCACATTCAGGACCACCCGCCCACCCTTGAAGTGGCGCATATGGTCGGCGAGGGCCGTGGCCCCTTCCAGCGTGTAGAAGTCGAAGATGTTCTTCCGCCATCCGTCCCCCATGAGGCCTTCAGTCTCGGTGGGGACGATGCGGGTGCCCGTGGCGATGATGAGGAAGTCGTACGCCAGGGCTTTTCCGTCAGCGAGGCGCACTTCCTTCTTTTCAGGATCGATGGCATCGATCTCGGAGATGACGAAGTTCACGCCAGGGGGAATAAACCGACCCCGGGGTTTTTTCACATCTCTGGGCTCGTAGACACCGAAGGGAATAAACAAGAGGCCGGGCTGGTAGATATGGGTGTTGTCCTGGTCGACAACGGTGATCTCCCATTCGTCCAGCTCCAGAGCCCGGGCGAGTTTGGCGGACATCATGGTGCCAGCCGTCCCGCCTCCAAGTATCAGAATTTTCTTCATCAATTGTCTCCAAAGGTCCCGGGTCGTCGACCCGTGTCGATCCGGGGCCCTCTAAGGCAGGACGTGTGCCGTTCTCGGCTAGACCGGCTAACCGACGCTAGACAAATACCTTATGCGAATGGTGTTGATCTTGGAGTTGTGAAACGAAACGTTTTGGTGCAACGTAAAGAAACGTTTCGTTTCAATCAGGGGGGGCGGTGAAACAAATGCAGAGGTGGGGGTGGGTCATGGAAGCGGAGTTCCAGAGGGACTTCAAGCAGAAGAGACGAGAGGGCTACATCCGGTATTCTTTCATCTTCCGCCAGAGGGTTGTCCGGGACATTCCCAACAGAGCAGCGGCCTCCTCCCGATGGTACTTCGTTTCTTCGAGGGCGGAACGGATTCGCGCGGCTTCTTCCGCCTGCGCGGGGGAGAGGCCGACCTGGGACTCGGAAGTGGGCGGTGGGGTGTGGGACTCCGACCCGTCTCCGGCCGGCCGTAGAGTGGCGGATTCCGTGGCCTTGGCGCCCACCAAGCCGGTGGGTTCGGAGCCCAACCCGATCTCTGCAGGAAGATCACCGATGTGGATCGTCTGTCCTCCACAGACCGTGGTGGCGTATTCCAGGGCGTTCTCCAGCTCCCGCACATTCCCGGGCCACCGATACGCCATCAGGGCCTTCACAGCCGATGGTGCCAGACGAACCGCCCGTCCCCGGGCCTTCGCGATGCGTTCCAGGAGGTAGTGAATGAGTAGATCCAGATCCTCCCGGCGGTCCCTGAGGGGCGGGATCTCGATGGGCACGACTCTGAGGCGATAGTACAGGTCCTCTCGGAAAACCCTTTGAGCGACGGCCTGCGCAAGATCCACCCCGGTTGCTGCGATAATCCTGACATTCACATGCCGGGTCCGGGTATCTCCCACTCGCTCGAACGAGTGCTCCTGGAGTGCCCGAAGCAGCTTGGCCTGAAGAGGAAGAGCGAGGTCTCCGATCTCGTCCAGGAAGAGCGTCCCGCCGTCAGCCACCTCGAATCGGCCGGGCTTGTCCCGAACCGCACCGGTAAAGGCACCGCGAACGTGTCCGAACAACTCGCTTTCCAGGAGTTCGGATGGCAGGGCTGCGCAGTTGATGGCTACGAAAGGCCCATCACTCCGGTAGGAAGCCTCGTGAACCGCTCTGGCCACCAGCTCTTTTCCGGTGCCGCTTTCACCGGTGACGAGAACGGACGAGTCCTTGTCCCGAAGCAGATCGATGATCCGAAAAATGCGACGCATGGACGAGGAGCGGGCAATGATACCGCCAAAAGAGTTCTCCTCTCCATCTTCCGCCTTCTCCTCGGTCCGGACCATGATGCTGACCCGGGCTCCCGCCGCCCCACAGTGGGTGGCTTCAGAGATGGGGCCCGCCGAGATCGACACGATCTGCTCGATGCCATCGGCCCCGGAGATGGTAGCTCGCCACCCCTCGCGGCGGTGTCCATCCAGCACCGCCTGTCGGAAGGGGCTTTCCTCATGGAAGAGTTCATCGCCCAGGATTGAGGCCACTGGGGTTCCCTGAAGGACCTCGGGATCCATCCCCAGGAGTTCAGGGAGTGCGGTGGAAAACCCTACCACCTTCAGCTCTCCGTCGGCGATGAGGAAGTACCTCCCCAGAGACCCCAGGAGCGTATCCAGCTCTGGAGGCGGGCTCCCAGGAGCGGGTCGTTCCGCCTCCACCAGCCGGACCGTTTCCAGTGCTCCGACGACCCGGTCCCCTTCCACGAAAGCGCGCCCCGATTTGAGGATGTTCACGGTGGACCCGTCGGCACGGTATAGGGTCAAGGGGACGTCTTTGACCTCCTTATCCCTGAAAACGCCGCACCCTTCGAGGCACTCACGGCACCGAATCATGGTGAGGCATGACCGACCGATGACTTCTTCGGCCCGGAACCCTGTGATTCGCTCGAGGGCTGGACTCACGGAAACGATGTCTCGGTTCTGGTCCACCTGGAAAAAGGCGAGGTCCGCCACCTCAGCCAGTACCCCGAGTTCCTCGGGATCTGGAACCGGGCTCCTCGATTCGGACGGGACCGTCTCGGCGGCCGGGGACGGCATCAC
>CBDUAX010000232.1:0-7390 GCA_965365235.1 uncultured bacterium | reverse complement strand
CGCCAGCCTCGTCCCGGGAGCGGAGCCGGGTCCGGGGGCGAGGGAGGCGGGGGAGGGCGGCGGGACCGGGAGGTCGTCGCTCACCGCCCTCCTCTTCCCAGGCCGGGCGTGCGGACCATCCCCATCCGGGGCACCTTGGATTCGAAACAGCGTCGGCTCTACGAAGTTGCCATGGACGTCCAGAAAACGGTGATCGAGATGGTACGCCCTGGAGTTACCTGGTGGGAGCTCCACAACACCGCAGACCGGATGCTCGGTCAATCCGGAGGATTCGACGAATACTGGACCTACGGCATTGGCCACTTCATCGGAATGGAGGTCCACGACGAGGGGGACTACGAGAGCCCCCTCCTTCCCGGAATGGTCCTGGCCATTGAACAGGGCGTTGCGCCGCCTGACGGACCCCGAGTCGCGTTCGAGGATGACGTCCTGGTCACCGCCGAGGGGTTCGAATGGCTCAGTCGGATGATCCCGCTGGAGGTTGATCGGATGGAGACGATGCTCAGGGAGGGGAGTAGCTTCGAGGCCTGGGTAGAGAAGCGCTGATGGCGGTTGGGCCTGACAAGGGCCGAACCCTGAACGATATTGCCAGCGCGTTGGCGTCTCGAGCCGTGGGACCCCGACGGTCGGGCCCGGTTCCGCTTCCTTTGTCTTCTGACCCCCGTGGCTCCCGAGGGTCGTCAGAGTCTGCGAAAGAGCCTTTGATTCAACCTGTCTTTCGTACACGAACTTCTCCTTCCGGGCGACGGGAGGGTTGGATTCGGTCAGGGCGATTGCCGCCCATCTGGATCTTGACGGCTCTAGCATCCGTTTGTGTTCCCGCCCAAGCAGAGTCTCAGAGCTCGTTCTTGGATTTCAGCGCCGAGTGGCGCTGGGCGGATTTCGGTCAGGAGTCAGGGTATCGAGGTGGGCGGGCTCAGGAGATGTTCGAGGTGGGCGACACCCTCTGGGTTCGCAGCGATGGGGGCGTGTACTGGTTCGACGGGTTCGCCTGGACTTGGGTGGGGGATGGGGAGGGGCTACCCCTTGGGCCTCCCACCTCTCTCGCAGCCGATCCGTCCGGAACGATTGTGGCGGTGGTGGGTGGCAGTACCTTCTCCGGCGGCACCGGAGGTTTTTCCCCCCTCTCGCATCCTGGGTGGGAACCCCATCGGTATCGCGTGACCAGGGCGTTGCCATCTCCTCTTGGCCTTGTGGTCGCGGCACAGGACCGGGAGGCCGGGCGTAGGGGAATCTATCTCTGGGAAGAAGGTGGCGTTCGCGAGATCACGCCCCCGGGTGATTCCCTGGCCATCGTGCGGGCTTGGGCTTCCGAGGACGGATGGGTCTGGCTCAACTCCGAAAGCGGGCTCAAGAAGCTTGGAGAGGGGGGGTGGAGGGTCGTTTTGGGGCCGTCCACCGGCTCCTACTTGATCCCTGCTCTTTGGGAAACCAAAGCCGGTCGGGGGTTTGCCTTCATCCGGATGCCCGTCGAAGAGCGGGGCGTGGTTTCTTGGGATGAGACCTGGTCGCTGACAAGGGCCCCGAAAGAGGGAGAGAACAATGTCGTCTCGGGGGTGGTGACCTCCGAGGGACAGACTCTGGTGGTGTACGAGTCTGAGGAGGTTCGGGTCCTCCAGGATGGGATCTGGACCTCTCCGGGGATTCCCTCGGACCGGGTGTCTGGCATCCATTTCGTCTACGAAGACTCTCTTGGCGACCTCTGGTTCGCCTCCAGCCGCGGCCTTCACCTCTTTCGAAGATCCCTCCGCCGGTGGAGCGCACTTCAATTCCCCTTCCCCGACTCGAGAAACCGTGTCAATGACGTTCTTGCCTTCCCTGTTGAGGGGCATTTCTGGCTGGCCACGGATGGGGGTTTGGTCCAGCACAGCTCGGTGATTGGGGTAGAGACCATCTCCCGGATTGGCGGAGAAGAACTGGGGGCCATCACCGGGTTGGCCCGGGACTCCACCGGAGGTATCTGGGTATCGAGTGGGGCCACCTTCGAGGGAGCCTTCCGTTGGGCGAACGGGCGTTGGGAGCGTTTTGGGCCTGCTGAAGGCTTTGACGTGGGGCGGGTGCACAGGATCGTCGTCACAGGAGATAGCGCGGTATGGTTCCTCTCTCTCGGCGGTGGGGCTTCGGACGGGTCGGGCGGGGTGTACCGTTTTCACCATGGTGAGCTGGAGCACATCCGAGACGAGGAAGGAGGGTTGGACTCCCGGGTTTACGACATGGTGGAGGGACCCCAGGGCACGCTTTGGTTTGGGTCCCGGAAGGGCGTCATCCGATGGTCCGAAGGTGGCTGGGACTTTTGGGGCCCCTCGGAAGGTGTCGGAAGTTCGGCGGCCTTCCGTGCTTTCACCCTTCTCCCCGATGGCGAAGGAGGTGTCTGGTTCGGTTTTGGACCCGACAGCAATCTGGGGATGGGGAGGTTGGCCGCAGGTGGGACCCTCTCTTTCCTGACGGTGGAGGACGGGCTTCCAGGAAACGCCGTGAACGAGATCGCCCGGGACTCGAGAGGGGTGGTGTGGCTCTCGACGGATTGGGGAGTGGCCCGCTTCGCTGCCGGGGAGTGGACGACGTTCGGAGGTGCGTCAGGTCTCAGTCCAGCCAAGGCTTGGCCCTTGGCCTTCCAGGGCAACAACCTCCTGATCGGAACCACTGGTGGCGGGCTCCAGGTTCTCGATCGGAGCGAAGAGAACAACCCTCCTCCCCGTGTTTCGCTCCAGGGACCCATCGTTGTCGATGGATCGACGGTCCGTGTCCGATGGCGGGCACTGGGCTACCGCGGGGAAGTGGCCCCGGACCAAGCCTCCACCAGGGACCGGTTCGACGGTGGGGAGTGGAGCCCGTGGGGGACTTACCGGGAGCTCTGGACCTCTGAGTGGGACGATCTCGCATGGGGGTCCCATGAGATCGAGATTCAGGCGAAGGGGCTGTTCGGGCAGTTCTCCGATCCGTTGGTGGCCGCGTTTGAAATCCCCCACCCGGTGTACCTTGAGCCGTCCTTCCTGATCCCGGTCCTCGGATCTTTGGTGGGTCTCTTCCTGGTCTGGTTGACCTTCTACCGCCGCCGCCGCCAGATCGCGCCCCGGACGGGATCACGATCTACGATGCCTCCGCCGATCGATTCACCGAAGTGAACCAGAACATCCTCAGATTGACGGGCCTCACCAGGGAGGAATTCCTCGAAACGCGGTTAGGGGGGACAAGTCCGGCCCACGCTCCTTCGGGGGAGAGCGCTCGGGACTTCTTGATGGAGCGGGTGAGAAAGGCACTTTCCGGCGAAGAGGTTCTTTTCGAATGGAACTCCAGAACGAAGTCCGGAGAGCTCATCCCCACGGAAATCCGGCTGATACGCTTGCCCTCATCAATGGGGAACCTGGTCCGATTCAGTGTTCTGGATATCCGGGACCGGATGGCCTCCGAAACACGCCGAGAGGAGTTGGAGGCGCAGCTGAGGCAGTCTCAGAAACTCGAAGCCGTGGGCCAGCTCACCGGCGGGGTCGCTCATGATTTCAACAATCTTCTGACAGTGATCCTCGGGAATATGGACCTCTTGAAGGAGATCCGTGAAGACGATCCAGAGGTCCTGGAGTTGGCTGAGAGCGCCATCGGCGCCGCTGAACGGAGTGCGGTCCTGACCCAACGGCTCCTGGCCTTTTCTCGCCGGCAAGCTCTCCACACCAAGACCATCGATCTTCCCGTCCTGGTAGAGGGGCTTTTGAACCTACTCATGCGGAGTTTGGGAGAGCGGGTCCGCGTCCACGCCGACTTCCCTGCTGACCTCTGGCCCGTCTCCGCAGACCCGGGTCACCTGGAACACACCCTCATCAACCTGGCCGTGAATGCCAGGGATGCCATGCCTCGAGGGGGTGAGCTCTACCTGGAAGCCCACAACGTTGTCCTCGAGCCGACACTTGCTCCAGGCTGGGGAGGAGAGGCTGGAGAATATGTCTGCGTGTCCGTAACGGATACCGGAGTTGGCATGGCGCCAGAGGTCATGGAGCGGGCCGTGGATCCTTTTTTCACCACCAAGGAGATCGGAGCCGGGAGCGGTCTGGGGCTTTCAATGGTCTATGGTTTCGCTAAACAATCTGGAGGGTTTCTCCAGATCCACAGCCAAGAAGGGATGGGTACGGCCATTCAGCTGTTTCTGCCCCGGGCGGCGGAAGGGGATCTTCTCCCTGAAGAGGAAGAAGGTGGAGATATTCCCCGAGGTGCAGGTGAGGTGGTACTGGTCGTGGAGGACGAGCCGCTGCTCCTGGAGGTGACCTCTCGGCTGGCGAGAAGGATCGGATACGAGGTGGTGGAGGCGAAGGACGGATCCGAAGCCCTGGAGGTTTTGGAGAGCGAGGAACCAGTTGACGTCCTGTTCTGCGACGTGGTGCTCCCAGGCGGGATGGACGGTGTGGAATTGGCCCAGGCAGCCCGGAAGCGTAGGCCCGGACTCCCCGTCCTTTTCACCTCGGGCTACGCCCATCGGTGGGTTCTACGGTTGTCTGGAGAGCTTTCGGAGCTGGGTTGGGTGCCCAAGCCCTTTGATGTCGGTACGCTGTCCAGAAAGCTGTGGAAAGTCCTTCACTGAATCCTCCCTAGCCCCCACCGGGTCATTTCCTGGGGGGGCGGCTGCCCTGAAGCCGGACACGCCAGGCAGGTTGAGCGGCCCTTTCTTCTCAGCGCCACTCTACTACTCCAACCGAAACGAGGTCCTCCACAAACCGGGACACCACCTGGGTTGGGATGGGTCCGAACTCGGCGGAGAGGGCATCCCGGATCTCGTGGATCGTCCGCCGGCCATCGATGAAGTTTACCAGCTCGAAGGCGTAGTTGCCCTGGAGGCGGTTGCCTGGAGAGCTGTACCAAGCGGCCCGGTCCTCAGGAAGCCGACTGGCGGGTAACCCTCCGGCAAGGGGCCCCCGGGTGAGCCGAGCCGGGATTCGGCCGTCCTCCGGCCGTGGGAGAGACGGGGCCGTCGGCGTCACGACCCCTCGCTTTTGAACCAGGTCCCCGACGGTTTCCAGGAGAGCATCTGCCTGATGGCTCAGGGCTTCCACCTGGGTATCCAAGACCCCCATCACCGCTTCCGAGCTGTGAAAGTGCGAGATGTCTCGCACCGCGGCCTGGCTCCAATGGAGGTGGTGACGAATCCGGTTCTCGATTTCGGCCCAGGCATGGTTGAGGGCCTCCGGAGGGGCGTGGAGGAGATGCCGAACCCCCTCCCAGGCTGCTTCTCCCAGCCTCTCCGCCGCCTTCGCACCGGCCAAGAATGCCAGCTCGGTAGCTTCGGTCTCGGACAAGTTGGCGAGGTACCAGAAGGTTGCGGCCGCCAGGATCTCGCTCCGCTCCAATTCAACCGGGTCCACCTTGTCCGGAGTGTCCTCGGAGGTGTGGTGGGTGTAGTCAGGGGCGTGTCCCAACATGATTCCGGGGATCTTCTGGGCAATGAAGACGTTATGGTCACTCCCGCCGGAGTAGGGAGTCACGAGGATGTTCGGTTCCGAGAGGCTTCCCCTGGGAGTCCGTACATTCATGCCCCGGACCATGTTGGCCATGTCTTCCACCACATCGTTGACCACCGAAGGAATGGAGGCCGGGGTCCGGGTGAGGATCATCTTCGTGTGGATGATCTCCAGGTTTTCTCCAACCATGTCCAGATTGATGTTCCCTAGTGTCTTCCCCCCCAAAGTTGGACCGGCCATTTCGGGGTGAGCGTCCAGGTAGGCCATCATTCCGTAGAACTCAGGAACCCAGAGGAAGCGGAGGGTTCGCTTCGGCTGAGGCAGGCGACCCGTTTCGATGAGCCGTCTAAGGGTGATGGCCATGTCCATCATGGCAGCCGAGCCCGAACCGTTGTCGTTTGCCGATTCCTTAGGATGGTCGAGGTGGCCGCTGAAGACCAGCTCCCCTGCGGCCGGGTCCGAACCCGGAATCACGGCAACCGGAACATCCAGGAAATACGGTTCCAGGCCGATGCCCTCCACTTCGGCCTCCAGGACCACTCGCTGCCCCGATTCCACCATGTTCCGTAGCCGTTCCCCCTGCCGACGGGTGAGGTTGAATCCGAAGCGGATCTTCTCAAGCTCTTCCGTCCTGGGCCACATCCCCGTGTAGGCCAGCATGTCCGGGAATTCCATGGCTCTCTCGTCGTCCAGGTAGCAGACCACGGCCTGGGCCCCGTATTTGAGGACCGCAAGCCGGTGGACGTCCCCGCCGTATCCGGTGCAGAGGACGATCTTCCCCGATACGTCCTTCCCTAGGTAGTCAGAGTCGCTGGTCCCCGGCCCGACCCACACCAGCTCAGCCTTGGCAAACCCCGGATTCGAGTAGGTCATCAGGCTCATTGCGATTTCAGGATAGGCGATGATCCGCTCCTGATACGGCTCCACCATTCGAAGCTCAGCCCGGTCCATGTCCCAGCCCGATGGCGACTGCCAGGTTTGATAGTGGATCCGTCCATCGGAGGGGTAGCTTTCCACGAAAGCCTCTTTCTCCTGGAATCCAGCCCCCCGCAAGACTTGAAGGAGGTACTCGGCCGAAGCCCGGTACCCTCGGGATCCCTGGATCCTGTGGAAGCGGGAGATTGCTATGGCATATTCCTTCGCCCTTTCCCCGCTCAACGCTTCGTGCAGGATCCTTCCCACTTCGGGCTCCAGAAGCTGTGGTGCGACCTGTCCGAAGGCGGGAGAAGGAGGGGTAAAACCCAGACAGATAAGGAAAAACGCGGTGACGGTCAGGATGGACGGGCAGGGACCTTTGGGGCCGGAACCGGGACCGGGAAGCATGGGATCCTCCGAGGCCAGGGGCAGCGTGGGTAAAGTCGGTAGATGGCAGGATACAGGTGAAGGCTCCACATGGCGAGAGAGGACCAGGTCGAACCCCTGAACTTTTCCGGTCTTTTTTCGTATTGTTGAAGGAGCCTCACCTCCAAGAAACCAGGAGTGATCATGTCCGAAGAGTACGCTGAAGCCGAAGAAGTTCCTCCTGAAGAAGAGCCGCAGGAGGGCGGACGGAAAGAGAAGTACCGAGTAGCGGGAGAGAAGCTCCTCTCAAAGGTCAAGGAGCTCCTCAAAGAGGGGAATGTGCGCCGGATCACCATCAAGAATGACGATGAAAAGACGCTGATCGAGATCCCTCTGACATTCGGCGTGGTGGGCGCAGCGATCTTCCCCGTTTGGGCCGCAGTCGGTGCCATCGCCGCGCTGGTGACGGACTGCTCCATCGAAGTCGAAAGGGTCAACGCCGAGGAAGAGGGGTAGAGAGCCCGCTTTTTGGTGGGATTGGGCCAAACGGCCGACCCATGACGAGGGCCGGGGCACCTTCTCGCCTCGGCCCTCACTCTCTAGTCCCTGCCCCTCATCTGCCCAGGGGCAGGCTTCCTGGCGGGTTCAGGTCGGACCCCCCTCCC
>CBDUAX010000231.1:0-7419 GCA_965365235.1 uncultured bacterium | reverse complement strand
TGGCGAACCCCACCGCCACCGCCACCACGGCCCCCGCAGCGAACAAGGCGCCCAGGTTGATCCCGATGGTCTGTAGTCCCACTCCCAGGCCAACCAGAACGACAAAATAGTGCAGGAGCCTCTTGGTCGTTGAAATCGTCCCCTGTTCTTCCACCCCCCCTGACCTCAACCAACGCTCGGTGATCCTCTGGAGGATTCGGGAGATCCAGAAAGAGACGAGGACGATGAGAACAAAGGTCAGCACCGAAACGGCCGTCACAGGGGTCCCGGCGATGGTGAACCACTCGGCATTTGCCAGAGCGTCCAGCCGGGTAAGAAACTCGGACCGATTCATCGTACCCTCCGGCAACGGTGTCCCAGCCACGGGGTGAGGGAATCCAGGGCCGTCCTCATAGCCAATCCCGCCTCTTGAACAGGTAGATCAGACCAACCCCCACCACGATCATGACGGCCAGGAGCGTGGGGTAGGCCCAGGGCAAACTCAACTCAGGCATGTTTTCGAAGTTCATCCCGTAAATCCCGGCCAGGAAGGTGAGGGGGATGAAGACGCTGGCCATGATGGTGAGGACCTTCATCACCTCGTTCATCCGGTTGCTCACCGAAGAGAGGTAGAGGTCCATGAGGCCGGATGTCACGTCGCGAAGGGTCTCTGAGGTGTCCATGACCTGAACTGAATGGTCGTACACATCCCTGAGGTAGATCTCGGTCCTGGCCTCGATGAGCTCGGATTCGGTCCGGATGAGGGCATTGGTGAGGTCCCGGAGGGGCCATATGGCCCGGCGCACCACAAGCATCTCCTGACGCAGTTTGTGAATCTGATGCATGGTCTCGGTGGTGGGTGCCTCCAGAACCTCCACCTCCAACTCCTCCACAGCCTCCGCCATGGCCTCCAGAACGTGGAAGTAGTGGTCGACGACGGCGTCGATGAGAGCGTAGGCCAGATAGTCCGCCCCCCGGCTCCGGATTCGCGCTCCCTTCCCTCGGATTCGCTCTCTCACCTCTTTCCACACGTCGCCGGCCCGCTCCTGAAAGGATAGGACAAATCCGCTACCGAGAACGATCCCCACCTGCTCGCTCAGGACGCTCCTGCGGTCGGGACCCATGGTGAGCATGCGGAGAACCAGAAAGAAATACTCGTCGTACTCCTCGGCCTTCGGCCGTTGGCCGGTGGATACGAGGTCCTCCAGAACCAGGGGGTGCAGATCGAAGGCCGATCCAAGGCCTCGGATCAACTCCAGGTCGCTCAGCCCGTCCACGTTGATCCAGGTCAGCCTGGAAGAGGCCGCCAGATCATGAAAGTCACTGTCCAACGGGAGGACCCGTTCATCAACGTGGTCCTCATCGTATTCGATCAGGGAAACGCCAACGGGCTCAAGAGGCTCGGGCCCTGTATAGACCAGAGTCCCCGGGGCCGAGCCGACCTGTTTCTTCCTCGTGGGGATGAGCCTCTGCACGGGAAGGGAAAGGAACTCTCTGGCCGTCTTCAGGCCTGACTTTGCATCCATCCTAAACACCTGGGTCTGAAGGTCGGGTTCAGCCGGTCGAAGAGTCCGCGGCCCAGTGGGGGCCAGAGCAACCGCGTGGGAAAAATCGCTCCAGTGAAGAGGGATCGCCAGTGCCCGGTCTCCCGGCCCCTGATTCTCCACGGGGGGCGAGGCGGCCCAACGTAGAGTCTTCTGGCGACCCCTGAACGGACCGCCCTCGAGGGTGTACGGGAGGTCTGGAGAAAGGGTCAGCAAACCTGCCGGCCAGATCGCAACCAGGTCAAGTGAGTCTGAGAAATGAGAACTCGTCAGCCGAAGCGTGCCTCCCGGTCTCAGAAGGGGTGGCACCTCCCTCTTGTCGGATGTCTGGTCGTATCCTGGGTCGGGCCGACCCCTGCCCAGACCCAGGAAACCATTGCTTCGGACCGGCCCGGCATCGGTAGCGGATCCTTCGTATTGAACCCTGGGACAGTCCAACTCGAGTCCGGTATGGAACTGTCCCGGTCTGGTGATGCCGACCTGTATTCCCTCGGACAGCTCCTCTTCCGGATTGGTGCTCTGGCTGGCCTGGAAGTCCAGGCGCAACTCAACTCTTTCGTGGTTGATCGGCAAGGTGGAGTCCAGGAGGAAGGTCTCCAGGATATGGGTGTCGGGGCGAAAGTACAAATGATCTCCGACGGGCCCGGGGGGATGCGCCTCTCCTTCCTGCCAACGCTCTCACTCCCGACGGGTGCCGAGTCTTTTTCGGCAGAGGAGACGGTGGCCACAATCTCCCTCCTGGCTGACGTTCCCTTAACCTCCAACCTGGGCCTCTCGGCAAACCTCGGGGTCGGGGGTCTTCTCGCCGACGTGGAGGACGAGGTTCGTCTGATTCTGACCCCGGCCCTGGCCCTCCCGACCTCGGAAAACATCGGAATCTTTGCGGGCTACGCCGGCTTCTACTCTGACGGCGGGAGTCGGCATTTCCTCGAGGCCGGTGCGACCTGGATCCCAGGGCCGGACCTGCAACTGGATGTAAACGGAGGAGTGGACCCAGAATCGGGAGATGCCTTCTTCGGACTTGGTCTGGCGACCCGCTGGTCTTTCTGAAGCAGGTCTCGCCGCTAAGGCGACCCGGACCCGGGCCGATCTCTGTGGGTCCTCCCCGAGGATTGGGGGCGAGTCCGCAAACGGGGGTTGGAATGGGGCTTCGGAGGCAGGCCCAAGGTTTCCCTTTCCATGGCATCCTTCTTGATGCATTCTTCCCCATTCCAGATGGCATCCCGCCGTCTGGCCACCCTCCCCAGGAGCCACGACTGTGGTCGAGCGCTTTAGGCCCATCCGGTTCTCCCGAGCCGGTGTCCGGGGTCTCAAGGTTTCGGCGACCCTCTCCATCAACGATCGTGTGAAGGAGATGTGGGCGGCCGGACAAAACGTGTACCATCAAGCCTTCGGAGAGTCCCGATTCCCCGTTCACCCCAAGATCGCCGACGCACTCATCCGGAATGTGCAGAAGCGGAGTTATCTCCCGGGGGCAGGGATCCCGGAACTGAAGGAGGCCATCGCGGCCCACTACCGGCGACTCTACGACCTGGACGTTTCTCCAAACCAGGTCGTGACCGGACCGGGGAGCAAATCCCTCATTTACGCCACTCTGGAAGCCCTTGGGGAAGAGATCATCGTTCCCCAGCCCTCCTGGGTGACATACCAGCCTCAGATCCACCTTATCGGGAAGCCTATCACCTGGCTTCCCACCCACCCTGAAGACCAGTATCTGGTAGGGACCGACGCTCTGCAGGAGGCGCTGCAGAAATCCCACCACGACATGGGGAATCCTGAGGTTCTGATCCTCAACAACCCCGGAAACCCCACCGGGACCATGCGCACCCCCGAGCAGAACCAGCACCTGGCGGAGTTCTGCAGGGAGGAAGAGCTCATGGTGGTCTCGGATGAGATCTATGCCCGGACCACCTTTTCCAGCGTCCCCTTCGTCTCCTTCGGGAAGTACTACGAGGAAGGGACCGTGGTCATGGGAGGGCTGAGCAAGGATCTCTCCCTGGGGGGTTGGAGGGTCGGGGTCGCTATCGTCCCACCCACCAAAGGCGGTCTGGCGCTGGCCAAGGCCCTCACCAACCTGGCTACGAACGTCTGGTCCTGTGTGGCAGCCCCGGTTCAGTATGCGGCTCTCGTGGCCTATAGCGGGGATCCGGAGATCGAGGAGTACGTCCAGCTCTGCTCTCGAATGCACGCGATCCGGACCACCTACCTCTACAACCTCATGGTTCGGTTGGGAGTACCCTGCGTGGAACCCTCCGGGGCCTTCTACATCTTCCCGTCCTTCGATGAATTCGAGGAGGCTTTGGCGGCAAAGGGGATCAATAACGACGAGGAACTGGCTCTCTTCCTTCTGGAGAACTATGAGCTTGCGACCCTCCCCGGTTCGGCTTTCAACGCAGTACGGAAATTCTGCCTTCGGATCTCCTCTTCCTTCATCGACATGGGGACGGACGAACAGGCCGAATCCATCGTGGCAGCCTTCCGGGAAGACCCTGATCCGGAACGCTTCATCCGTAACCACCACCCCCGGATCCAGAAGGTGGCGGAGCGGTTCGGGGATTTCATGGAGGATCTTCGGCGATGAATGAGATCGTGATCGTCGATGGGGTCAGGTCGGCCGTGGGGCGGCACAATGGGGGTCTGTCCAGCGTCCGACCCGATGACCTTCTGGCCGAGGTCCTGAAGGGCCTCCAGATCCGCACCGGCTTGGACCCTGCGTTGGTTGAAGACGTCTACGTGGGATGCGGAAACCAGGCCGGAGAGGATAATCGGGACGTGGCCCGGATGTCGGTCCTTCTGGCCGGCTGGCCCGTCACCGTTTCCGGCGTGACGGTGAACCGGAACTGTTCTTCAGCACTGGAGGCGGTGAACCAGGCCGCCAAGGCCATCATCGCCGGTGAGGGCGACGTATTCGTGGCCGGGGGGGTGGAGTCCATGAGCCGGGCCCCCTGGGCCTTGGCCAAACCGGAGCGGCCCCAACCGGTGGGGCACCCGAAAATGTGGGATACGACGGTGGGATGGCGTTTCAACAACCCAAGACTGGACGCTCTGTATCCCATCGTGTCCCTGGGAGAGACGGCGGAGAATATCGCTGAGGAGATGGGGATCACCCGGGAAGACCAGGACAAGTACGCACTGGAGAGTCACCGCCGGGCCGTGGCGGCCATGGACAACGGTCGCTTCGCCGAGGAGATCGTCCCCGTTCCGGTCCCCCAGCGCAAGGGCGATCCAATCATCGTTGATACCGATGAGCATCCCCGCTTCCGACGGGAGGGGGACCGTTTCGTTCTGGATACCGATCTGGGCCAGCTTGCCAGGCTGAAACCCGCCTTCCGAGGAGGGGGAACCGTCACCGCTGGAAACTCCAGCGGCATCAATGACGGGGCGGCGGCCCTCCTTCTCATGACCCGCGAAAAGGCCGATGAATTGGGTATGAAACCCATGGCTCGGTGGTTGGGGTCGGCAGTTGCCGGAGTCGACCCGGGCGTCATGGGGTACGGGCCTGTGCCGGCGACGGAGAAACTCCTCCTGCGGCTAGGTCTCACCCTGGAGCAGATCGGCCTGTCGGAGTTGAACGAAGCCTTCGCTGCCCAGGCCCTGGGGGTCATCCGGAAACTCGGGCTTGACCCGGAGATCACGAATGTGAATGGAGGCGCCATCGCACTGGGTCACCCCACTGGGTGCTCCGGGGCTCGGATCCTGGTGACCCTCCTCCATGAGATGAGACGACGAGCCCCTACACAGGAGTCGCCCTTCTACGGGCTGGCGACGCTCTGCGTGGGCGTGGGGATGGGCCTATCAACCATCGTGGAATGGATCGACCAGTGAGCGAGAACACCAATCGGCCCCTCTCCGGAATTCGGGTCATCGGGTTGGAGCAGTACATGGCGGGACCCTACTGCACTATGCTCCTGGCCGACGCCGGGGCGGAGGTTTTCAAGATCGAGCGGCCGGGATCGGGCGACCCACGGAGGGGCATTCCCCCTTTCGCCGAAAAGGACGGGGTCCGGAAGGCCGCCGGATATATGGCGTACAACCGGAACAAGAAGAGCCTGGCCCTCAATGTGGCCGCCCCGGAGGGGCAAGAGGTCCTCAGGAAGCTGGCCGCGGTCTCGGATGTGGTGGTGGAAAACCTCAGGCCGGGAGCCATGGACAAAAAGGGCCTGGGGTATGAAGGCCTGAAAGCGATCAACCCGCGCCTTATCTACGCCATGATCTCCGGGTTCGGGCGGCTTCCCGGCTACGAGAGCCAATATGCTCAACGCCCGGCATTCGACATCGTTGCCGAGGCCATGAGCGGGGTCATGGACCTCATCGGATTCGAAGATCGCCCACCGACCTTCACCCTCTACGGGCTCGCCGACATCTACTCGGGAATGGTCGGCGCCAACGGAATCATGCAGGCCCTCTTCATGAGGGAGCGGACCGGCGAAGGGCAGGTGGTGGATGTCTCTCTCTTGGACAACATGCTGGCTTTGAACGAGCGGATGGTGGCTCTGTACTCGGTGTCGGGGAAGGAACCGAAACGGGGAGTACCCGAGCACCTGTGGCCCCGGGGGGCCTTCCAATGCGCCGACGGGTATGTGGCGCTGAACGTTCCCGACGATGGGATCTGGGCCCGCCTGGCCAATGCGGTTGGGCGGCCGGACCTGGTGGAGGATCCCCGGAGCGCATCAGGGACCAGTCGGGCCGCAAATGCCGACTTCCTTCAGCCCGTCCTGGAGGAGTGGATGGCCGACAAGACCCGGGAAGAGGTGGTGAATACGCTGAACTCGGCAGGAATGCCCACGGGGCCGGTGTACACCGCGCGTGACGTCTTTGCCGACGACCACTTCCGCGTGAGGGGGATGTTGGCTGAGGTGAACGACCCCGAAGTAGGTCCGTTTTCCTTCGCTCGGAGTGTTCCTCACCTCTCTGCAGCCCCCCAGATCCCCCTGGAGCCCTCCCCCGCCCTGGGGTCTCATACCAGAGAGGTCTTGGAGGGAATCCTGGGGTATGAGCCTCGCGAAGTGGAAGCGCTGGCGGATTCCGGGGTGGTGGGGCTACCGGACTAGGAAGCCCACCCTACCCTCGCCATCGTTCCCAGGATCTTCTATCCTTGGGCCATCCACACTCCGCGCCGCTCTCTGGGGAAAAGCCCGAACGGCGCTCAGCGGGCCGAGGAGGCTCTCCTTTTGACGGATCACCTCAGCTGATATGCGGGTTCTCGCCCTGGCCACCTCGTACCCCAAGAGTCCAGGGGACTCCACGGCCCCCTTTGTCCGGAGTATCTCCCGAGGCCTGGTCGCTCACGGGGCGGAGGTCGATATCATCCTCCCCCACCACCCCGATTTCCACTGGCCGGACGGTGATCCCCCGGTCCGGATCCACACCTTCCGCTACTTCCCAGGGAACTCCCAAAGGACCCACCTGTGGGGGTACGCCGGAGCACTGAAAGCCGACGTCTCCCTCCGCCGTCGGGTGTGGGGCATTGCCCCCCTTGCGCTGGGATCGAGCTTCCTGAGGCTGGCCCGCCTGGCCCGGACATTGAAGCCCGACGTGATCCACGCCAATTGGGTCCTCCCCAACGGCCCCCCGGCCGTCCTGGTGGGGAAACGTCTGGGGATTCCCGTGGTTACCAGTCTCCACGGTTCGGGGACGTTTATGGCCGAAGCCGGTGGAGTGATGGCCCGGGCCGCCGAGTTCACCTTCCGGGGGAGTGCTGCGGTGACGGCCTGCAGCGGAGATCTCTCACGGCGGGCGCAAAAGCTGGGGGCCCGTCCCGACCAGGTCAGCGTCATCCCCTACGGCGTCGATCCTCACGCCTTCCATCCGCTAGAGAGGCGGGAGCGGGAGGCACTCCGGAAACGATTGGGAATTCCCGAAGGAGCCCTCCTGATCCTGGCGGTGGGTCGGCTGG
>CBDUAX010000230.1:0-7421 GCA_965365235.1 uncultured bacterium | reverse complement strand
TCTCAATAATTTCATGAATGTCTGCCAACTTAAAGTCTTCCTGGTCTTCACGGGCCGATGCCATGATCCGCCAGATCACATCGCGGATCAGTTCCTCGTCCACGTCTCGGTCCCGGGCAAGCTCGGCGGCCCTCCGTACCACAGCAGCCTCCCGGGATGGATCCATCACCGGGAGGCCCAGCTCCCCTTTCACCGCTCCAATCTCCAGGACCAAAGCCCGCCTCTCCTTGACCAGCTCCACCAACGCCTCGTCCACATTGAGGATCTTCTTCCGTAGGGCCTCCAGGCGCTCCTCCCTCGCTGTTTCTCCGGGCATCTTACTCTCCCTGTTAGCCCCTAAAGGCTTTTCCCATCTTTCGCTGCTCGTAAGAAGGCTGCTGCCCGTTCCGGCTCCGGATCTCTCGTGAAAAAGGTCACCAGCAGGAGCACAGGGATGTGGACCAGAAGCCCGAGGATCCCTTCATGCAGATCCCAAGGTCGAAGGTGCCCGTTGAAGAAGAAAAAGAGAGTAACCAGGGATCCTGAAACCAACCCGGAGAAAACCCCGGGGGTGGTAGCCCTCTTCCAGTAGAGGGCTGCCACCAATGGAGGAGTGAACTGGGCGATGATCCCATAGGAGCTGAGGAGAAGGACCACGAGGGAGACTCCCTCATACAGCGCGAAGAAATAGGCTACGGCCCCCATTCCCACTACCAAGGAACGCATGAGAAGCCGTTGTTGCCGGTCATCCAGGCGTTTGAACTTCCCAACCCCATCCTCCACAGCCACCGAGGCCCCGGCGTGGAGAAGGGCATCTCCGGTGGACATGGAGGCAGACAGGGCCCCCGCACAGAAAAGTCCCACCACAAGGGCCGGGAGCTCGCTTCGGAGGATCAGGAAGGGAAGAATGAAGTCAGGTTCCGGCGGGGCCTCTGGGAAGAGCACGCCGGCGAAGCCAATCAGAAAGACCGGAATGAGAAAGAGTTGGAAAGTCGGAAACAGGACGACGGTCCGGCGGATGGTTGCGTCGTCCTTGGCCGTGAAGGCTTTCATGAAGAGGTGGGGCCACATGGCCACTCCGATGGCACTGATCAGAATGGCTGTGGAATAGCCCCCCCACGTCCAGCGATCCCCTGCGGCCGTCAGGCCCGGGACAGTGAGGAGCTCGGGCCTTTCGGAAGCGATACGGGTGAACATATCTCCCACACCTCCGTAGAGGCGGAAGGGGAGGTAGATTCCCAGGGTCCATGCGATGATCAGCATGAAGATCCCCTGAAAGGTGTTGGTCCACCCCACCGCCGCGACGCCGCTGGTGAGTACGTACAGCAGCACGATCCCGTAGGCCACCCCGGCCCCCAGCCAGAGCGGGACGTGTCCGTCGGTCACCGCCTCGATGACGATGCCAGCGCCCCTCATCTGGAGGGTGATATACGGGATAAAGGCCAGAACCGTGAGGACTGCCATGAGCACGGACAGGGACCGCGACGGGAACCGGCCTACCAGGAGCTGGGCTTGGGTCACGTACCCGTATTCCCTCCCGAGGCGGGCCGCCCTGGGACCCATGGAGTACCAGGGGGCCATGCCCAGAATCCCGTAGGAAAGGATGTAGAAAGCCGCTGCGCCTCGGGAATAGGCCCACCCTGGGCCCCCGAGGAAGGCGAAGGCGGAGAACATGGTGGCCCCGAAGATGAAGTACATGATCAGGAGACCGAAGGCTCGGTCTCCTGCCACGTAGCCAGTCACACTCTTCGAAGCCTTTTTTCCGGCCCGGAGGCCGATCCCCAGGGTCAGGCACAGATAGAGAACGATGATGATGCCAATGAGGTGCCACCGCTCCATCAGGCACCCCCTTCCGACGCCTGAGAAGCTGCGCCCCCTTCAGAGGGTTCCCCATTCCCCCCGTCCGGCGGACGCTCGGGCCCCCGGGCCCTGCCCTCCATAAAGTCCAGGAATGCCAGGACCGGGAAGGACATGGCCACAAAGGACGCGATCCAGACCATGGAAGTGGGGAGACCGAATATCAGGGGAAAGATCCGGTTGCCCAGCGTCATTCCCGGCCAGGTCGTCGCCAGAATAAAGAGGAGGAAGAAGAGGAAAACTCCTCCACGTACCCATCGAATCGTCACGAATTCTCCTGGTCCAGAGCCTGGGCCACCTCTTCCAAGGCAGCGGTGAGCTCGTCAATGAGGGTTCTGGTGGCCGAAGGGGTCAATCCGTCGTGGCCCACCTGGGTCCTCAGGCTCCGAATCCTGGTGGCGGCTCCACGGAGACGTGCAGCAGGGTCCGCCGGGACCAGGTCGGGGAAGAGGTCTTCCTTTCGCATCGGCCCTCCTAGTATTTGCCGATGGGAGTACGCAAGTGCCGTTGGTGAACCCAGAGGGAAAGACCCCGATCCCAAGCTTTGGGGGTTGGAGAGGTCCGCTCTCGGGCTTCCCAGGGGAGGCTTCCCACCGCATACTTCCTGTATTCTCCAGCAATCCGATGGGCAACCTATCCGTGGCCTCAGAGAGGGGCAAGGAAAGGCAAAGCCCTGGGTACGGGGCTTGCATGGTGAGTTTGGGTTCCCCCACGTCAATACCCTGGAGGGGTGTGAAAAGGGTGATGGAAAGGCAAATTCTTCGCCGCTCAGCGGTCTTTGCGTGTGTCGTTACGACACTCACGGTGTCTGCGTGCGAGGATTTTGGTGACGATCCTCTGGCCACATCAGTGGCCCCCGAGACGCATGGCGCGGTTCTCTTCGCGGAAGGTCTACCTACCCTTTCGGAGTTGGCGGAGCTTCACGGGGTGGGGCCCGCCGTGAAGCCGGAGCTGGATCTCTGGTGGGATTCCTGGAACCTCGCCCCAGCGGAAGGTGGGGAGGTCCGGGCGGCTCTCTACCAACCGCTTTCCCACGCTCTGTTCCCCTTCCTTCTGGACGACGGGGTGTCGGAGCTGCTGTCACAGAACGAGAGGAGCCTTCTGGCGGCTCAGGGTGCCGGGGTCCTGCCCATTGCCGACGCGGTGGATGCGGCAATGGAGAAGGCCTGGGATCGGCACCAGCGAGCAGTCCTCAGTCTCGGGAAGGGGGAGGGGGAAACGGCGTTGAGCTTCGCCCTCCAATCGGCGGATGCCGTCCGGGAAGTGAGTCCGGAGCAGGTGGCACGTGCCCTCCTCACCAAAGCTTCCGACGCGATGAGAAGAAAGCTGGGGGTTGTCACGTATTCGGAGGAAGAGCTGACCCGGATCCGGCGGCTGACTCTCGGGGCCGAAGAGGCCCTGGAGGCTGGGGACTATCCCCGAGCGATTCGTCGGGCTTACTATGCATGTCAGCTTCTGGGGGCAGGCCCGGGTTAATGCCTGGAACGGGCCATGCGGCACAAGAATCCGCCTCCAGGAGTGATCCGGGTGGCGGATTTTTCTTTCCGGTGAGGGGTACCCAAGGAAAACCACCCCAAGGGAGATTTCGGGAGATGTCCGGTCACCACCAGAAAATTGTCTTTACGTTCCTAATCCTCGGGTTGGTTCTCCCCTCTGCAGTGCTGGGGCAGACACCTGGGCCCGGATCCATTTTCCGGGTTCCGGTGCAGGGCGTCATCGAGTTGGGTCTCGCGCCTTTCGTCGAGAGAAGCCTGGAAGAGGCCCAGCAGGCCGGGGCCGCTGCGGTGATCCTGGAGTTGGAGACGCCAGGGGGTCGGGTTGACGCCGCTGAACGCATCGCCAATGCCATCGGTGACTCGGACGTCCCGGTCTACGCGTTCATCAATCGTCACGCCTATTCGGCTGGTGCTCTCATCGCTCTCGCCACCGACGGGATCTACATGCGGCCGGGCTCGGTGATCGGTGCCGCTACCCCGGTGGTGGGTACTGGAGAGAAAGCGCCCGAGAAGATCGTCTCCGCAATGCGGGCCCAGATGAGAGCTCTTGCCGAGGCTCGAGAGCTCGATCCCGAAGTAGCCGAGGCCATGGTGGACGAGTCTGTCGCCATCGATGGCGTGGTCGATGCCGGGAAGCTCCTGACCCTGACGACATCCGAGGCCGTCGATATCGGATACGCGGTGGAGGTAGAGGATTGGGATGGGTTGCTCGAGGCGTTGAACCTTACGAACTCACCGGTGCACGCCGTTGGGGTGAATTGGGCTGAACGGATCGTCCGTTTCCTCTCCAATCCCATCGTGGCGCCCTTTCTCCTCTCCCTCGGGTTCCTGGGGCTGATCGCCGAGATCAAATCTCCGGGGCTCGGGTTGGCCGGTCTGGCTGGGATCCTCTCCCTCTCTCTCTTTTTCGGCTCCCACATGATCTTGGGGTTGGCCGGGATCGAAGACCTCATCCTGTTCGGTGCCGGGGTCGTCCTGATCGGAGTCGAGATCTTTATTATCCCTGGATTCGGGCTGTTTGGGATTCTTGGGGGTGTGGGCGTCCTCGCCGGAGTCTACCTGAGTCTTGTGGGAGGGCTCCCCACGGTGCCCGACTTTGCCCAGGCCGGGGCCATCCTGTCCACGAGTATTCTCATCATACTTCTCACGTCCTGGGCCTTGCTCCGGCATCTGCCCCAGAGCAACCGCCTCACCCGAAGTGGGGTGTTCCTCATGACGAAGGGTGACCGGTCCGAAGGATGGGCGTCCGCAGTGCGTAGGCCGGACCTGCTGGGCCGAGAGGGGACCGCCCTCACCGACCTCCGTCCCTCCGGGACCATTCTCGTCGGTGAGGAGCGGGTGGATGCTGTTTCCGAATCGGAATGGATCGAGGACGGGACTGCGGTAAGGATCGTGAGTTCAGAGGGGTATCGTCACGTCGTCCGACCTCTCCAGGCGGTGGAAGATGTCCCGGAAGAATCCTTGGATAGCGAAGATCAAGATTGAGTGGGGAGGCCGCTCGACGGCTTTTGACTAATACGAAGGAACTTTTTCGAAAGCGCTAGGCTCGGTTCGGCCGAGACTGGTTTCAACGGAGGAAAAGTCACATGCAGGAAGAGTTTCTTATCACCACCACGTTCTTTCTCGTCGGGGCGTTGGTCCTCCTCTCCGTCATCCTCTGGGCCATACCGGTGCGTCTGTGGATCGAGGCCATCTCAGCAGGGGTCCGCGTCGGGATCGGTTTCCTGATCGGGATGCGCCTGCGAAAGGTGAGTCCTCCCGCAGTGGTCCGCCCCCTCATCTATGCCACCAAGGCCGGGTTGGATCTGCATATCGACGACCTGGAAGCCCACTATCTGGCCGGTGGCTCGGTCGAGCGCGTGGTCCGGGCTCTCATCAGCGCAGACAAGGCCAACATCGACCTCCCCTTCCGGCAGGCCGCCGCCATCGACCTGGCAGGTCGGGACGTACTGGAAGCGGTACAGGTCTCGGTGAACCCCAAGGTCATCAATACGCCCAGGGTCGCCGCTATGGCCAAGGACGGGATTCAACTCATCGCCGTGGCTCGGGTCACGGTTCGGGCGAACATCCATCGTCTGGTGGGGGGGGCCGGGGAGGAGACCATTCTGGCCCGGGTCGGCGAGGGAATCGTCTCCACCATCGGATCCTCCGACACCCACAAGCTGGTGCTGCAAGACCCGGACAACATCTCCAAGACAGTGCTGGCGAAGGGGCTGGATTCGGGGACAGCCTTCGAGATCCTCTCCATCGATATCGCCGATGTTGACGTCGGAAAGAACATCGGTGCGGAGCTTCAGACGGATCAGGCTGAGGCCGACAAGCGAGTTGCGCAGGCCCGGGCCGAGGAACGGCGAGCCATGGCCGTGGCCAAGGAGCAGGAGATGAAGGCTCAGGTGGTGGAAATGCGGGCCCGTCTCGTGGAGGCCGAAGCCCAGATTCCTATGGCTATTGCCGATGCTTTCCGAGGGGGGAACCTGGGGGTAATGGACTACATGAAGTACCGAAACATCCAGTCCGACACGGCAATGCGGCAGTCCATCGCCGGCGATGACGATGGGCCCACCGAGGAGTCCACCTCCTAGCCATGGAAGAATTCGGAGGGATGATCTTCGTTCTTCTCTTCATCGCCATGAGCGTTATGGATGGCATCGGGAGGAGACGAAAGGCGAAACAGAAAGGTGCCCCGGGGAAAACCCCGGGGCCTCAGACCAAAACACCCGTCGAATCTCAGCCCAGGCCGGTCGCTTCGGGTTCCAAAACGACGGTCTCCCAACGCTCTGAAACGCCGGCCTCAGGCAGGAAGAAGGACCAGGGATCGGAAGGGCTTATCCCGAAGGAGATCTGGGATGAGATCCTGGGCTTGGCCCGGGGGGCCCCGCCGCAGCCGACACGGGCCGAGGGCGAAACGGCACCTGCCCAGACGACTGCCGAGGGCGATTCCAGCAGTTGGGCGGAGGGTTCAGCGGCTGGCGCCGGGCGGGTGGAGCGGGCGGATGCCACCGTCGAACGGCGGCCCACGAGAAGGGAACCGGTTTCCGTTCCCGCTGACGCCCGCGAGTCCGGAGGTGTCCCTGCTCGACAGGCCCGGCCCTCGGTGGCGGCTCTTTCTGCCACGGCGTCGACTCCCGGGAAAATGGAGACGGGATCCCTGGGGTCGAGGCGGACCACGGGGGGAAGCAGAGGTTGGAAGACACGGAGGGATCTGTTCGGGGACGGTTCCGCCGAGGAGCTGAGGAAGGCGATCATCCTGAGGGAGGTTCTCGGGCCGCCGCTGGGGATGCGGGAGTAGTACCGGGGAGTCTTTTGTGGTCCTTTACGGGCGGGCGGCGGATTCGCCGCCACTTCCCCCACGTCTTGTCCACAATACGATGACGCCGCAACCGGCGTTTGGTCCGTTGAATTCCGGCGGAATTTCTGCTGGGGAGCGGTAGACTTCGATGGCGGCCACGTCGAAGACGTCGATCAACTCATCCAACGCTGCAGCCTCCCCGGGCGCGATCCCTCCTGTCCGAAACAACTGACGATCCAGGTAGACCATGGGCCAACAGATCCCCGTTCCCCCTGCAGAGACTCTCTCACCCATTCGGAAATAGACGGCCCTGGAACCCACCACCGTCTCCACGACCCGAGTCCCCATGAGGCCGTAGAAGAGGTCGGTAACCCGAACCGGCTGCCGCTCTTCGATGAACTCCGGGCTCAAGAAGACACCCGTGTCCAACCCCTTGGACTGCCTCTCGTAGAAACCCTGCATCTCCAGATGAAAGGTCCGAGCCTCGGCCGTAATCACCAAGGGAGCCAGCTCCAGTGCCGCAGGGGCCATCTGGACCTCCAATACAGTCAGCTTCCCCTGTAGAACCTCCACCGGCTCATCCCTCACCTCTGCGAAACCCAGTGCATTGGCGGAGAGGGCGTAGTCACCCGGAACCCTCGTCCGAAGCCGAAAGAACCCACGGTTGTTGGTGGTCCCCGCCACGAATTCGGTCCCCGGAGTCTGTCGAATGGTCACCTCGGCATCTCGGACCGGCTCTCCGGACTCCGGCTCCAGGATGAACCCCTGTACCCCCTGGATGCCCGCCCCGCCATCGGCGG
>CBDUAX010000229.1:0-7430 GCA_965365235.1 uncultured bacterium | reverse complement strand
TATGTGGACGAGGGTTCCACCCTCCGACGCTGGCGCGCGGCCGCTCAAGGCCGGGCGATGCCGATCCGGAAACGGACCAGCCACATCACCGTGATCGTGGATACGAAGGAGTAACGCTGGATGGGACAGAAGACGCACCCCCACGGATTCCGACTCGGAATCGTCAAGGATTGGCAGTCTCGCTGGTACGCTGAGCGGGATTTCCCCCGGCTCCTCAAGGAGGACGAGACGATCCGGACGTATCTTCACCGACGCCTGAACCATGCGGCTCTGGCCAAGGTCGAGATCGAGCGGAAGCCCTCGAAGATCGTCGTCACGCTCCATACCGCTCGCCCCGGTGTCGTAATCGGGAAGCGAGGGGCCGAGGTCGACAAGCTCCGAGACGAGCTGGCCGTCCTCACCAAGGCCGAGGTGAGCGTGAATGTGGAGGAGATCAAGCGCCCCGAGATCGATGCCCGTTTGGTGGCTGAGAACGTGGCGCACCAGATACGGCAGCGGATCTCCTTCCGCCGGGCCATGAAGCGGGCGGTGCAATCGGCCATCCGCACGGGCGCCGAGGGGATCAAAATCCAGTGCGCGGGTCGGCTGGGTGGGGCCGAGATTGCTCGGACCGAGGGGTATAATGAGGGCCGTGTACCGCTTCACACCCTTCGAGCCGACATCGATTACGCGTCCCTCCCGGCTATCACGACGTATGGGACGGTAGGTGTGAAGTGCTGGATCTTCAAAGGCGAGGTCGTGGAGGACCGCAGTGGGCGGACCTACTCAACCGGTGGCACCAAGTAACGATTTGCCAATCGGGGAAGATCGAGCTCGTTAGACGAGTTCGTTGAGCGAACCAACTGAAAAGAAACACCAGCGGGGACTGATTTACGATGCTAGCGCCCAAAAGGGTCAAACACAGGAAGATTCAAAAGGGCAAGATGCGGGGCAAAGCCCATCGGGGAAACTCAGTTTCTTTCGGGGAATACGGGCTCCAGTCCCAGGAAGCCGCCTGGATCACGAACCGCCAGATCGAGGCCGCCCGTGTTGCCATGACCCGGCATATCAAGAGGGGCGGGAAGGTGTGGATCCGGATCTTCCCCGACAAGCCCATCACCCAGAAGCCCGCCGAAACCCGAATGGGGAAGGGAAAAGGAAATCCCGAGGGTTGGGTGGCCGTGGTGAAGCCCGGACGGATCATGTTCGAGCTGGAAGGGGTGGACGAGCCCACGGCGGCCCGTGCAATGGAGTTGGCCGCGGCGAAGCTTCCCATCAAGACCCGCTTTGTGGTGCGGGAACGCCAGCTGGGCTAGGAGAAGAGGAACGATGAAGGCTCAGGATATTCGAGATCTTACGGACGAAGAGATCCAGGAGCGGCTTGGAGAGCTCAAGGAGGAGCAGTTCCGCCTCCGGTTCCGGAGCGCCACCATGGAGCTCGAGAACCCAAAGCTCATCAACCAGGTTCGCCGGGATATCGCCCGGATGAAGACAGTCCTTCGCGAGCGCGAGCTCGCCCAGCAGAGCTAGTTGAAAGACTTGCAGGTGGGACATGGCTGAGATGCAAAAAGAAACCGCAGAGGCACAGATGGACCGAAATCACCGGAAGGGCCGCATCGGCGTGGTGGTCGGCGACAAAGCCGACAAGACCGTGACCGTGCAGGTCGAGCGGCGCTTCGCCCATCCCCTCTACGGGAAGCAGGTTGCGAAGACGAAGAAGTACCAGGCCCACGACGAGAATAACGAGTTCCGCGTGGGGGACACGGTACGGATTGTTGAGACCCGTCCGCTTTCGAAGACGAAGCGGTGGCGGGTAGCCGAATTGATTGAGCGGCCCGAGTAGCGCCGGACCGAACCATCGGAGTTCAGAGCGATGATTCAGCAGGAATCGGTTCTCAGGATCGCGGACAACACCGGCGCCAAAAAGGCGCTCGTGATTCGGGTTCTGGGTGGATCCCGCCGGCGATATGCCCGGGTGGGGGACGTGGTAGTGGCCACGGTGAAAGATGCCATTCCCAACGCCCCAGTAAAAAAAGGGGAGGTGGTTCGGGCCGTGGTGGTTCGAACGAGCAAGGAGATGCGTCGTAAGGATGGCACGTACATCCGGTTCGACGACAACGCCGCCGTCCTCATCAATCCCCAGGGAGAGCCCCGGGGGACCCGCATCTTCGGCCCCGTGGGCCGGGAGCTTCGGGAGAAGAGGTATATGAGGATTGTATCGCTGGCCCCGGAGGTGCTCTGATGCCGGCCAAAAAAAAGGCCCCACCGAGCCGGGCCAAACATCGAATCGTGAAGGGTGATCGGGTGAAGGTCATCCGCGGAAACCACCGGGACTCCGAGGGCACCGTCCTTCGAACCATCCCCGGGAAGGATCGGGTCGTCGTGGAGGGAGTGAACATGCGGAAACGGCATGAACGCCCGACTCAGGACAATCCCGAGGGCGGAATCATCACCTTCGAGGCCCCCATCCACATCTCCAACGTCATGCTGATCGATCCCGCATCCGGGAACGCCAGCCGGACCAGGTTGCGGGTGGAGTCAGATGGAACCAAGGAACGGATCGCCGTGAAGAGCGGCAATCCGATTCCCAAGCCGTAAGAGGGACGGCCGAGAAATGGCAAAGAAGAAGGATTCCAAGGGCGGGGCCGACCAGAAGAAGGACTCCAAGGCGGAGAAGGCCCGCAAGCCCATGGTGGAAAAGAGGGAGCCCCGGCTCCGCAGACACTACCTGGACCATGTTCGACCGGTTCTCAAGGAGCAGTTCGGGTTTGAAAACCCTCACCAGATTCCACTCATCGAGAAGGTGGTGGTGAATGTAGGGGTGGGTGAGGCGCCGAAGAATCAGAAGCTCTTGGATAGCGTGGTCGAGGAGTTGACCAAGATCACCGGCCAGAAGCCGGTCATCAATCGCTCCCGGAAGTCCATCTCGAATTTCTCCCTCCGGGAGGGGATGCCCGTGGGTGTGAGCGTGACGCTCCGGAAGAGTCGGATGTATGAGTTCCTTGATCGCCTGATCAGTGCGGCCGTGCCCCGGGTGCGTGACTTTCGGGGTCTTCCCTCCCGATCCTTCGATGGCAGAGGGAACTACACGCTGGGGGTGAAGGAACAGATCATCTTCCCGGAAATCGACTACGATCGGGTCCAGGAGGTCCACGGGATGGATATCACCGTGGTGACCTCCACGAACAAAGATGACGAGGCCTACGCCCTGTTACGGCAAATGGGCTTCCCCTTTCGGGGTGACGAGAAGCCCGTCCAGGTGGGTACGGCAGCCTGAGCGAACCCGGTACGCCTCCCCCTGGAGGGGCAAGGCGGCCAAGCCAAAACGCAAGTCGAGGATTAGATGGCGAAGAAAGCCCTCATCGAGAAGTCGAAGCGCAAGCCGAAGTTCGGCGTTCGGGTGCGGCACCGCTGCTCACGTTGCGGCCGCCCTCGGGGATTCCTCCGGAAGTTCGGGATCTGCCGGATCTGCTTCCGGGAAATGTCGCTGCGGGGCGAGATCCCCGGTGTGCGGAAGTCCAGCTGGTAAACAAGGATCGATACGGAAATGATGACAGATCCCATCGCGGACATGCTCACCAGAGTGCGGAATGCCGGCACCGCCGGCCACCGCTGGGTGGATATGCCCGTCTCGAAGCTAAAGGTCCAAGTGGCTGACCTCCTCAAGGAGAATGCCTTCGTCTTCGACTACAAAGTCCTGGACGACGGGGCCCATGGCCTGCTTCGGATTTACTTGAAGTACTACGACGGTCGGCCGGTAATTCGGCACCTGGAGCGGGTTTCCCGCCCTGGCCGGCGGCACTATGTCGGCGTAGATGAGATTCCCCGGGTCCGGAACGGTCTGGGGATGGCCATCCTCTCCACCTCGAACGGCCTTTTGTCGGATAAGAATGCCCGGCAACAAGGCGTTGGTGGCGAGTTGATGGCCTTGGTCTGGTAACCAAAACGTAAGCTACACAATGTCGCGTATTGGAAAGATGCCGGTGGAGGTCCCCAAGGGAGTGAATGTCTCCCTGGAGGGTTCGACCTTCTCGGCAAAGGGACCGAAGGGGGAACTCTCCCTTGGCGTTCATCGAGAGATCGAAGTGAAGGTCGATGGCGGGGTCGTGACGGTCCATAGGCCGTCGGATCAACCCCGGCACAAAGCCCTTCACGGCCTGGTTCGCTCCCTGGTGGCCAACATGGTCACCGGGGTCAGCGAGGGCTTTTCCAAGACCCTGGAGATCGTTGGCGTGGGATACCGCGCCGACGTGTCCGGAAATGGGATCAAGGTGCAGGTGGGATATTCTCACCCCATCGACTATCCCGCTCCGGATGGGGTAACCCTGGAATGTCCGAATCAGACCACTATCGTCGTCTCCGGTGCTGACAAGCAGAAAGTGGGACAGACGGCGGCGGAGATCCGTGCGTTCCGGCCCCCGGAGCCCTACAAGGGCAAAGGGATCCGGTACCAGGGTGAACAGGTCCGCCGGAAGGCCGGAAAGACGGCAGGGGCATAAACCATGGCGAAGATCGGAAATCTCAAGAAGAGCCGGCGAGTCCAGCGAGCAAAGCGGCATCGCCGAATCCGGAAGAAGATCCAGGGCACCGCCGAGCGGCCCAGGCTGGTGGTCTTCCGCTCCCTTCGTAACATCGAAGGGCAGTTGGTGGATGACGACTCGTCCCGGACCCTCGTCGGAATCAGCACCCTCACCGAGGAACTCCGGGGGTTCAAGGCAGAATCCCGGAACCCCAGGGTCGAGGTTGCCAAGGAAGCCGGGAAGCTTCTGGCCAAGAAGGCCAAAGACGCCGGGGTTGAGAATGTTGTTTTCGACCGGGGCGGCTACAAGTATCACGGCCGGGTTAAAGCCTTCGCAGAGGGCGCCCGGGAGGGAGGATTGGACTTCTGATGGCTAGGGATCGGGATAAGAGGCAGAATCGCCAACGCGAATCCGACATGGTGGAGAATGTCATCCACATCAACCGGGTTGCGAAGGTGGTAAAGGGTGGGCGTCGGTTCTCCTTCACTGCCCTGGTGGCGGTGGGCGATCAGGCCGGGAAGGTCGGGATCGGTTTGGCGAAGGCGAATGAGGTAGCCGAGGCTATCCGGAAGGCTTTCGAGCGGGCCAAGCGAGAGACCTTCCAGGTCCCGGTGGTCAACGGGACCCTTCCCCACGATATCGTGGGTGAATGGGGTGCGGGCCGCGTCCTGCTGAGGCCGGCCGCTCCCGGAACCGGTGTCATTGCCGGGGGTCCCGTCCGAGCCGTGTTGGAAGCGGCCGGAGTCCGGGACGTCCTTACGAAGAGTCTGGGGACCAACAATCCCATCAACGTGGTCCGAGCCACCGTCGAAGGTCTCCAGAGTATGGTGACGGCCGAGCAGGTGGCTCAGGAGCGGGGCATTCCTGTGGAGGCCCTGGGGGTGCGTCGTGGCTAAGAAGAAAACGGCTGAGCCGAAGAAGCTTTCCATCACTCAGGTTCGCAGTAGGATCGGGCGACCTGAAAAACACCGTCGGACTCTCGATGCGCTGGGCTTAAGGCGTCACCAGCAGACGGTGATTCAAAACGATACGCCTGCCATCAGAGGGATGATCGACAAGATCCCCCATCTGGTGCGGGTCGAAGAAGTCGAAGAGTAAGGGATAATCGCATGCCTGAGTTGCATGATCTGAGCCCGAACCCCGGCTCCCGTCGCAATCGAAAGCGGGTGGGTCGGGGTCCAGGGTCTGGGACCGGAAAGACCGCAGGGCGGGGCCAGGATGGTCAGGGATCCCGGTCTGGCGGTGGTGTACGCCGTGGGTTCGAAGGAGGGCAGATGCCCCTCCAACGCCGGATCCCGAAGCGTGGCTTCAAGAACATCCACCGGGTGACCTTCCAGGTGGTGAACGTTCGGGACCTGAACCGCATCGAAGCGGGAGAGGTGACGCCGGAAGTTCTCCTCAACCACGGGCTCATCAGCACCCTCAGGCAGCCGGTTAAGATCCTGGGAATGGGCGAGATAGAGGGGTCTTTCCAGGTTTCGGCACACCGATTCAGTGGCTCGGCCCGGGAGAAGATCGAGAAGGCTGGCGGTTCAATCAGCGTCCTGACCGGTAGTAAGGCGGGGACGCCCGATGAGACGTCGGCCCCCGAACCCCTGGCTGCGGAAGCCGTCGAAGACTCTGCCGACCAGGCGGAGGCGGCCGAAGAGGCTCCATCCCCGGAGGGGGACGGCGCGTCGGAGGCTGAGGACGAGAAGGCCTGACCGGGACGACCATGGCCAATCCAATTCCGAATCTGTTCCGGGTTCCGGAGCTGAAGAACAAGATCCTCTATACGCTCCTCATGCTTCTGATCTATCGGTTCGGTGCTCACATCACCGTGCCCGGGTTGGACGTGGGGGCTCTGAGGGCGCAGTTCGGCCAGCTTCAGGACACCTTCCTTGGCATCTACGATATGTTCGTGGGTGGTGGGCTTTCCCGAGCGACGATCTTCGCTCTTGGGATCATGCCCTATATCTCCGCCTCCATCATGTTCCAGCTCCTGGCGGCGGTTTTCCCGACCATCGAGAAGCTCCAGAAGGAAGGGGAAGAGGGTCGGAAGAAGATTACCCAATGGACCCGCTACACCACGGTGGGGCTGAGCGCGATTCAGGCCTATGGGTACTCGGTCTTCCTGGGGAGTCTCCCCGGCGCGGTTCGGACTCCGGGGTTCCTCTTCACCTTCACGACGGTCATGGCCCTTACGGTCGGCGCCATCTTCATCATGTGGTTGGGTGAGCAGATCACCGAGCATGGGATCGGGAACGGGATGAGCCTCCTGATCTTCTTCGGGATCGTCGAAGGCTTCCCGGCGGCAACGGCTCGCACCTGGGAAGCTCTCATGCTGGGGGAGATCGGAGCCATAGCCCTGGTCGCCCTTCTGGCGGTCCTCATCGGCGTCACCGCGGGTGTGGTGGCCATGACCATGGGTGCTCGTAAGATCCCAGTTCAGATACCACGAAAGGTGGTCGGTCGAGGGAGGATTCAGGAGGGGCAGAAGAGCTTCATTCCCCTCAGGATCAACTCGGCCGGGGTCATGCCCATCATTTTTGCCCAGGCCTTTATTGTGGTGCCGGGGACAGCCGCTGCCTTCTCCAACTCGAGCTTTTTCCAGGGGCTGGCGGATCTGTTCCAACCCCAGACGATCACCTACTACGTCACCTACGGGCTCCTGATCGTCTTCTTCACCTACTTCTATACCGCCATCATCTTCAATCCGGTGGACCTGGCGGAGAATTTGAAGAAACAGGGTGGGTTCATCCCTGGGGTGAAGCCTGGGGCCCGGACGGCGGAGTATATCGATCGGGTACTGACCCGGGTTACTCTCCCGGGATCGATCTATCTGGCTCTCATCGCCCTCCTTCCTTTCTGGATCTTCGACATCTTCAACATTCAGACCTTCTTCTTCGGTGGAACCGGGCTTCTCATTGTTGTGGGTGTGGCCTTGGACAC
>CBDUAX010000228.1:0-7436 GCA_965365235.1 uncultured bacterium | reverse complement strand
CCCATTCCCGTTGTTGCCGGTGTTCCCGTTCCCGTTGTTGCCGGTGTTCCCGTTCCCGCCATTCCCATTATTCCCGTTGATGCTTTTCCCATTCCCTTTCCCACCGTTGCCACCCCCGTTACCCGTGTTGCCATTGTTCCCGTTGTTGCCGCCGTTGCCCGTATTCCCGTTGTTGCCGTTGTTGCCGTTGTTCCCATTCCCGTTGTTGCCGTTGTTCCCATTCCCGTTGTTGCCGTTGTTGCCATTCCCGTTGTTTCCGTTGTTGCCATTCCCGTTGTTTCCGTCATCCGGATCCGTCCCATCCCTGTCCTCCCCGCAATCCGGCTGCCCCGAATCCACTGGGAGCACCCATGGGTAGAAGAAGGAGGGTGCCAGCGTCGCGTGAGGATCGGTGACTTTGATGGTGATCTGCCGCCCGTAATCCCGGTGGAAGCGGTTCCCGTTCAGATCCGGGAAGGGGTTTCTCCAGCCCCCACCGTATCCGGTCTCCGACGCGTCTCCGCCAGGTCCGGTATAGGGGAGGTACCGATCCCGGTTCGGATCGAAGCTCCAGATCTCTCCTGGATCCTGGATTCGGTTCCGATTCCGGTCCTCCGTTGTTTCCTCCCAGGCATCGGGCACAGCGAAGGGTTTCAGGCACTGTGCGGTTCCGGCATCGGAAGCCTGGGCCGTGGCAGTGGCGCCGATGGCCACTTCCGACACGGAAAAAACCCGGGCAAACCAGGTGGACACATCGGTACGCCGGACGGTGACCGTCACAGTCGCGCTGTCTTTGTTCACGTGTACCGCGACTTCAGACGGTTGGATGAGCTCGTTTCGGATGTCGTTTTGGGTGGCGAAATCGATGGCTCTCAACTCGGCCGGTTTGACTGCATCGTCGGCTGGGAAGTCGAGGAAGGCACTTGCTCCTGCCAACGCTGCTGAGTCGGCGGCCCGTTGGGCCTCGCTCTTGGCGTTGAAGAGCATCCCGATATCGATCCCGAGGGCCGTGACGGACACCAACGCCGTCACGCTCACCGCCAGCAGTATGGTGGCGGACCCACGCTCGTCTTTCCAGAAAGCGGACAGGAAGCGTTTCATCTACGATCTCCCTTGGAAAGGGCCTCTGGTGACTCGGGTTTCCGAATGGTTTTCACCCTCCCTGCCCCGCCGGAATGGTGTCCGGTGCTCCCACTCGGTTCCTCAGTTCATCCTTCCACTGCCATTGACCGGGCTCGCCGGTGGGAACCTGGATGGGGAGGTATGAGGGTTGGACCAGCGACGGAGAGACGATGACCAGTAGCTCGGTCCGTTCCTGCCGCATCTCCTTGGACCGGAAGAGGGCACCCAGGATCGGGATATCCCCAAGGAAGGGGAGTTTATCGACGTTCTCCTGGATGGAGTTGTCGATGAGCCCGGCGATGGCCAGGTGTTGCCCCTCCTTCAGCTCCACCTCGGTTTCCGCCTTTCGGGTCAGGATGCTGGGGATTTGAAATCCCCCCAAGCTCAACCCTCCGGCGAAGTCCAGAGCGGACACCTCTGGCGCGATGGAGAGCCTGATGTTCCCGATGTTGGTGACCCGGGGCGTGAAGTTGAGACGGACCCCGAACTCCCTCCATTCGACTGTGACCGCATTGTTGGACGACCCGCCCTGGATAGATGGGAAGGGGAACTCTCCTCCAGCCAGGAAGGAGGCTTCCGCCCCATCCAGGGCCAGGAGGTTCGGTTCCGCGAGGCTCTTGAAGTCCCCTGTGGTCTTCAGCGCCTTGATGAGAGTATTCAGCTGCGCTCCATCGCTGATCAGGGACAGGTCCAACACGCCGTCGCTGTCGGTCCCAGCCTCCCACCGGCCATCTGTTGCCAGGTCCTGCGGGTTGACGACTCGAACGAGGTTGTTCCCCAGGGTCTCCAGTGCATCGCGACTGATTTCAGCGAACCGGACTTCCAGAAGGATCTGGCTCGGGGCCGGGGTCTCGAGATTGTCCAAACCCACGGCGCCGGTCCCCTGGGCCAGCTCGATGGCCCGCCGGGCCACGAAGGCGTCACTCACCCTACCAGATACCATCACCATGTTCCCCTGGGCCGAGATCTCGATCCGTTCTTCGGGGAAAAGGAGATCCAGATAACGCTGGAGAGCGCCCACGTCGGCCGTGACCTCCACCGAATACAACCGGCGGCTCCCTGCAGAGTCCCAAAGAAAAAGGCTCGTGCTTCCGAGCCCGATCCCGTTCAGGAGCACCTCCTGAGGGGAAAGGACCACCGCCTCGGCCACCGATGGATCGGCCACCGAGACCCGGGTCAGTTCTCCAGGGTAGTCGATGAGGCCAGAGGTTCCCATGGCCAATGTGATGGCGGCCTCCGGCTCGGTCAGGATCATCTGCCCGTGAATCTGCCGAGGGATCAGGAGGCCCATGAGGAGACCGCAGACCGCCGCCAGGAGAAGCGGGAAGAGCGACCTTCGGGTCAGGCTTCTCAGGTTCGGGAACATGATCATCCACCCTTGTTGTTGAACTTGACCAGCGTCCGGCTTCCACCCTTGTAGGTCTCAACCACCCGGTCATCCGGGGGCTGGACGGGTGCAGGGGAGCTTTGAGATGGAGCTTGCCTGACCGGACCCTGCACCAGCCGGTTGATCCTCACACCGCTCGTCCGGACCGAATCCGCATCGAGGGTATTTCGAAGGGCCAGCTGGATCCGCCCTTCTGTGGAAGCCAGGGTCAACTCCTCTGCCTCGTCGGGCTTCACCAGAAGAGTCACCACCGTTACCAGAACCGGGTCCCCCGCAGGATCGGTCTGGAAGGACTGATCCGCCGTAAGGACCGGGATTTTCTGAAGGATGATCCGGGTCGTCGTCTCCGCACGGTTATTCCCCGGCATGACCGTGGCGAGGACATCCACGTACGTGCCGGGTAGGACGAACCCCGCCACACCGATGACCTCGTCCACCTCCACGCTCACGGCTCTGAGTCCGGCAGGGATCGTGATCGGGAGTCCGCCACCGGCCTCTTTGGAGGCCAGCTTGGTGGCGAGAAGGGGCTCGTTTTGATGCACGTTCCCGATCACACCCCTTCCGATCACCTCCCCCACCTGGGTGAAGAATCCCTCGGGGAGGTTTCGAGACGGCCAGTCGATGATCTCCAGGTCCTCCCGTGTCAGTAGCGTTCCCGAGGGGAGGTCTCGTCCAGCGACGACCACTTCTGTCCCTTCGGGCTCGTAGGCCTGGAGGGGGGTGGGCTCCTCACTGACATAGGCCAGGGCCAGATACCCGGCCAAAAGGCCAGAACCGAGGCCACCGGCAAGCGTGATCCAGACTCGAGCGTTCTTCATCGTGGTTTCCGTGAACCGTGGGTCACTCGTTCCGCATCACGAAAGCCGTCGACAGGGTAACGGAACGTTTTCCCGTCGACAGTTCGATGAACGGAGCAAGCAAGGAGAATTCAAAAGGGTACCGGAGTTGGATTCTGGCCGGACTCCCGGTTCCGGCCTTCCAGCCCTCGATGGAGATCTCAACAAGAGATGGATCCATTGAGGCAATACTGAGGGACTCTTCGATCCGCCCGCGCATCCTCTCCATGGAGAATGTGGGGTCGTCTACCACCGCAGATCGGAGTGCATCCCTGGCGGTGTTCGTCAGCACCTGGTGGGCATTCCAGGCCCTGGAGAGATCGACGACACCCATGATCAGGAGGAGGAGGATCGGAGCCACCAGAGCCATCTCCACCAAGGCCTGCCCCGATCGGTCACGGAGGAGAGACCTGCGCCTTGGAGGGCGACGGACCCGGGCCATCATGGTAGGGATATCCCGGTGACCCAGACCAAGGTCGCACCAGCCGCGATGGCCACCCCATAAGGGATTGCTGACTCCCCTCCAGCCTGGTCCAAGGTCCTACGCGCCCCGGCTCGCCCCATGGTGACCCAGAAGAGGGCCAGATCTTTCATCTGACGCAGAGCTGGAAAGAGGCGCCCCCTCCGCCCGAGGGAGAAGATCGCCAGAATCCCACCGAAGAGACCTGTGGCGAGGATGGCGGTGGGGAGTCCGTCCAGTCCAAGGAAGGCCCCGATGGCAACCAGGAACTTCCCGTCCCCAGCCCCAAACGCACCGATCGCAAAGAGAGGAACCGCTACCGCAAGGCCCAGCCCGGCTCCCAGCACCCCGGTCCACACCGACGCTGGTTCCATCGCAAGACGGAGGCACAAGGCTGCAACCAGCCCGCCAACGGTCAAAGCGTTGGGGATTCTCCTGTCTCGTAGGTCATAGACCACGGCCAGGGAGACAACGAAGGCGAAGACGAGCTCCATAAGGCGTTCGTTTCGATGGGAAGGGAAAAGACAAACTCAAAGACAAGGGAATTCCGGGGGTGCCGAAGCACCCCCGGCGGTTCCCACCCGTACCGGAACGTGATCAGCTACCGGGCTGGTAGCTTCCGTCGGGGGCTCCGTCCAGCACGTCCACGATGCGGTCGAATACCCGACCAATGGCATCACGGAACACGATCAACACGGCGATAAGGCCGATGGAGATCAGCGCCAGAACCAGGGCATACTCTGTGAGGCCCTGTCCCGACTCGTCTGTCCAGAAACGCTTCATGAGGTCCATCATCGTGCTATCCTCCGGCCTTTCGGCCACCCGAGGTGAAGGCTTCCCCCGCGGTTTTTCCCGGCGTGGGGTGGAACCGTGCGCCAACCGAACAGAGGTGTCCGACTCAGATTTGCTGAATTAATGGCGCAATTGTTCTGGAAGGGGTGCAACCGATATGCCCGGGATGGTCCGGACGCATATTCCGGATCCTAAGTGGTTATTTTGGATAGTCTTAGGCTTTTTTTTGGCGGATTGCGTGGGTTCTCCGCGAGTTGCAATAGGCGCATTTTTCCGGAAAATGTGTTCCTCGGCGGAACAATTTTAACCCCGTGCCAAGCTGGGCGCCCAGCGAGGGTCGGATTTGGGTCAGCCTCCGTTAGGACGGGAACCGGCGGTCGATTCCGGGGTTCCCCCTCGAAACCTCACATTTCCAGAAAGGCTAGTGTCTCCCTTGTTCTTCCACGCCCGAGGCTTCGGACCCACCCTCCTGCTGGTTCTCTTCGTCACTCCAGCACCAACGCACAGCCAAACTCCCCCCCCGCAACAGCAGATTGACGCGGCGATCCAGGCCAGCCCGGTGGAACAGAGAGCCGGCGCGACCGTCCTTGGTTATGACGAGACAGGGTCCCTTGTGACCTTGAGGGAGGGAGACAACGAGCTCATCTGCCTGGCCGACCCCCCCGGAGACGCCCGATTCTCCGTAGCCTGTTATCACAGATCGCTGGGTGCATATATGGCACGGGGCAGAGAGTTGTCCGCAGCGGGGATCACGGATGGGATGGAACGGAATCGGCTCCGCTGGAAGGAAGCTGAGGAGGGCTCTCTCACAATGCCGAAGGACCCGGCTACCCTGTATGTGCTTTCGGGGTCGGGGGTGGAGGAGGGGTCGGGAGCCGTCCTGGACCCCTATCTGCGCTTCGTCGTGTACGTCCCCTGGGCAACCCTGGAGTCCACCGGCCTCCCCGCTCAACCCATGGGGCCGGGCAGTCCCTGGCTGATGTTCCCCGGAACCGCAGGCGCCCACATCATGATTTCGCCCCCGCCGAAGGAAGGGGGCTAGCGAAGCGTTCCTTCCCCCGCAGCCGGGTGGCCGACGTACCGATCTCCCCTCCTAGAGGAGGGCGTCCAGTGCCTGTTTCATGTCCGCCAACAGGTCTTCCCGGTCTTCGCAGCCAACAGCCAGTCTGACCAAACCATCGGAAATCCCCGCCGCCTCACGATGGGCCGGGTGCATGGCGGCGTGGGTCATGGATGCGGGGTGTTGGATGAGGCTCTCCACCCCGCCCAGCGAAACGGCGAGAGCAGGGAGCCGGACACTGCCCAGGACTTTCCTCCCCGCCTCGATCCCGCCCTTCAGATCGAAAGAGATGAGGGACCCGGTCCCAGACATCTGCCGCGAGATCAGCCCCGCCTGAGGGTGGCCGGGAAGCCCCGGATAACGGACGAGCTCTACCGCCGGGTGCCCAGCGAGAAGCTCCGCGAGCGCTCGGGCATTCCCCTGCGCGGTCCGCACCCGCATGGCCAAGGTCTTGATCCCTCGAAGGACGAGCCACGCTTGATGGGGATCCATGGTCCCGCCCAGATAATGAAGGACACCCCGGACCTTCTTCATCAGCTCCTCATCTCGAAAGACCAGGACACCGCCCACGACGTCGGAATGGCCGTTCAGAAACTTGGTCACAGAGTGCAGGACGATATCCGCTCCGAAACGAAAGGGCTTTTGAAGGACCGGGCTCATGAAGGTGTTGTCCACCACAAGGGCCGCTCCGGCTTCGTGGGCAATGTCGGCGGCGGCCGATAGGTCCGTGATGGCGAGAGTCGGGTTGGCGGGGGTCTCCACGAAGACGCCCCGGGTCCGGTCGGTTACCGCCCCTTTGAGCTTCTCCGGGTCGCTGGTATCGACCATGGTGGCCTCCACCCCGAATCGGCTGAAGTCACGCTCCAACACCACGCGGGACGGGCCATAGACCGAGGCGCTGCATACCACATGGTCGCCGGCTGAGAGAAGTGCAAAGAACACGGTTGATACGGCAGACATGCCTGAGGAGGTGGCCAGGCCGAACCGACCCTCCTCCAGCGTCGCCACACTGGTCTCCAACATCCGCGTGGTGGGGTTCCCCATTCGGGTATAGATGAAACCCGAGTCTTCTCCGGCAAAGCGGGCTGCCCCCTCCTCCGGAGTCTTGAAAACGAAGGTGGAGGTCTGGTAGATGGGCGGCGCCAAAGACCCGAACTCGGCATCCGGCTCGGTCCCAGCGTGGATGCATTCGGTATCGATATTCAGGCGAATATGGTCGTCGTGTTTCATTTGATGTCCATAAGGAAGGATGGTTTCCTCTTGTCGGGTTGAAAGGTCGCTGCCGGGGAAAGCCCGGGCAACCGGAAATCGCGTCGAGGGGTCGACCCGGTCCTCCGATCCCGCCACCGCCAGGAGGAACCCTCGAGATCTCATTCCCGCCCGGGGATATTCCCTCCACTCCTATAGAGATGACCAACCCGAATTCGGCCCTTCCTCCGAGTACGGAAGCTCGGGGGGTGACGAGAATCTCTTCGGACGGGCGCAAAAGAGGCGGAGAAAGGGCCGGGATCGTTTGCAGCCGATGATCCGGGGACCTATTCTTCTGGATCGGCAACAATCGTCCGTGACACGCCCCGGCCCGGGGCGAAGGAGCGTCACGTGGCCTCGTCGGCCCATGCTGGCTGGAGGCAGGAGTCGCTTGCCGCCCAACCACCAGCGCGTGGCCCTTTGAACCTCCCGGTGCTCTTTCGAGGAGTTGACGAGGCCCTGGAAGGTCGACTCCAGGAGGGACACGATGAGGATCCCCTGGCAGGGGGGGCTCCGGCTTCCTCTCTTTTTCCTCGCTCTCTTCGGTTGTTG
>CBDUAX010000227.1:0-7455 GCA_965365235.1 uncultured bacterium | reverse complement strand
CCCCGCCTCCACCGTCACCCTCTTCCTGGGGCTCTGGCCCCACGCCTACCTGCTCCAGGTGGGGGATTCACGGTGCTACGTGTTCCGGGATGGGACCCTGACCCAGCTCAGCCGAGACCAGACCATCGCCCAGAGGTTCGTGGACGAAGGGGTCATGACCCGGACCCGAGCCGAGAAAACCCAATGGGCCCATGTCCTCTCCAGCGCTGTGGGGGGAAAACAGGCCGAACCCGTGGTGACCCGGGTGGTGCGGGATTGGGGCACCGTGGTGCTCCTGTGTAGCGACGGCCTCACGAAACATGTTCCCGACGAACGCATCCGGGAGCGGCTGGCCTCCATGACCAGCGCTCGTCAGGTCGCCGAACAGCTCCTTCAGGACGCCCTGGACGACGGCGGCACCGACAACATCACCCTGGTGGTAGGGCGGACGTTGGCGCCTGGCGGGGGTCGGTGATGGGGTTGTCCTTTTCGAGCGGTTGGTGCGGCCCCGGTAGGGGGCCCCAGGTACCCCTTCTATCACCCCACCGGAAAGGGGAACCTTGCCCCTCGGGGCTAGAAGCCCAAAGACGCCGAAGCGCCGAAGAACCCCCAATCCCCAAAGTACCCGTCATCGGCGATGGCGACCTGGACTGCGGCAAAGGGACTCACCGTCAATTGGCCCACCGGGATGGCGATGGTGGCCATGAAGTCGGCGTATGAAAAGCCGGAATCGGGCCGGTAGTATTCGTGGTTGTAATCGAGATTGCCGGTGAAGGTCAGGGAGGTCCCGCTCTCGCCCAAAGTCACGGGATGCGAGAGACTGAAGGTCACGTGGCTCCCTTCCGTCAGGTCGAAGTCTTTGGCCACGTAGACGCTGGGGGTCAAAGGCAGGTAGAGCACCAGCCCCCCATAGACTTCGGGTGATCCGGCGTATTCGTCTTCCACGAGGAAGTGCTTGAAGTTGTAGTACCCCGCCCCTACATAAGCACCCACCACGTCGCTGACCTGATGGTAGTAATCCCCCCAAACGTCCAGCTCCATGACCTCATCGTAGTCGCCGTGCATATAGACCGCACCGCCGTTGACGGTGAGTGTGCCGTTCCCTGAACTGGTGGAAAGGGTCAGCTTCGGTTGGGTCATGGGGCCCTTCCAGAAGACCATGCCCGCAAAGAGGTATCTGGATTTGAATGCCACGTCGGCGGTGAGGCTGACCTGGGCCGAAAGTTGGGGGAATGAGAGAGTTAGGGCTCCGAGGAGAAAAAGGACGGATCGACGGATCATGGGGTGCTCCGATCAAGGAAACTGGGGGCAAGGCGGACGCTCTGGAGGCCGGAGTGCGCGGGAGGCGGCCCAGAAACCAGGGTGCCGGTGTCGTGGGTCTGGAACCATCCATAGGGATATGGGCAAGAAAGGACCTCACGGTTGGTCAGGAGATTGGCCTCCTAGATACACGTTCAAAGTCGAAAAGCGTATTCGCAAGGAAAAATTTTTCTTTGCGTAGAGATCTGTGCCCGGCAGAGTAAACAAAAGTTTGCTTGCGGGTCTGGGGCCTGGGGTTAATCCTTAACCCAATATCATAAAACGAAGATTTCCCGCGCATCGAGCCCAGTGGTCCGATGTGGGCCGTTTGGCCGCTCCGATGCCTTGTATCCGAAGGAGGGTTTCATGAAACGGCTCGGGCTTCTTCTCTTGTTCGTTCTCGTCCTGGGCGCTTGCGCTGACGTCGGCCCCACTGAGGCGAATCCAGAAACCCCATCATTCGCCAAGGTCGACGAGGGTCCCATGTTCTCGGACTGGGAGGCGGCAACCGTTGTCGGTCCCCCCGTCAGTACGACGACGGGGTGGGAGGCTTGTCCCTTCATCTCGAAGAACGACTTGGAACTCTTCCACCGCCGTTGGGTGCGGAATGCCTCGGGTGAGGGGTGGAGCTGGGACATCTTTGTTTCTCTCCGGGAAACCGTCGACGGCGATTGGGGCCCTCCCATCAACCTTGGGCCTGAGATCAACACTTCGTTCCATGAGCTCTGCTCGTTCGTGACCATCGATGGCCATTGGCTCTATTTCGTCAGCTACCGGGATGACCTGGGTGGCCTCGGGATGCAGGACCTTTACGTGGCCCGAAGGAAAGACAAGAACGACCCCACGGGCTGGGAGACTCCAGTGAACCTCGGCAGCCCTGTCAACAGCCCGGGTGTCGAGCACGGGATGATGGTGTTCGAGGACGAGAAGACTGGGGACGCGGTCCTTTACTTCACCAGCAACCGGAGCGGAAATCTGGATATCTACCAGGCCCCGATGATCGATAAGGTGACCTTCGGTCCGGTCACGCCCGTCGCCGAACTGAATACGCCCTACAATGACCTGCACGCCTTCGTTCGACGGAAGGATGGACTTGAGGTCATCCTGGCTTCGAATCGTCCGGACGACGGGGCCATGGGGATGTTCGATCTATTCGTTGCTACAAGGGCCACGACTTCGGATCCCTGGTCCACGCCTGTGCACCTGGGCCCGGCCGTCAACTCCCCTCGCAATGAAGCCAGGCCGTCCATCTCCTGGGATGGCACTTCGCTCTACTTCTGGACTAATCGTGATGGCACCACGGACGAGTACCAGGCGACCCGAACACAAATGACCGGAAGAAGATAGGCCAGCCTTCCCCCGGCGACACTCGAGAGGGGTGTCGCCGGGAAGCGGGCCTTTGAATTCCTGACGGCACTGACCGCCCGGCGGGACCTCGACGGACCCTGACAAGGAGGCACTTCATGAAGCGGATCTTGCTCGCAGTCCTGGTATTGGCCGGGGCCATGGCCTGCACCGATCAGATGCCTGTGGAACCGGATCTGAGCGTGGTACCGGAGGCCGGTACCGCCCAGGCCCCGTCGGAGATGGGGTTGGCCGTGAAGATGGTCCCCTTCACCATGAAGGGAACCTGGTGGCCAGCAACGGAGGGGGACGAGAGTCCCTGCGCCGGCTACGAGGGGCCCCGCATGTCCTTCCCGGAGTGGGAAGGGACCGCAACGCACATGGGGAGCGTGACGGGCCACGCCACCAACTGCACGTTGGACGACGGGTCGTATTTCCTTCTTTCCCAGACCTCGACGATGTACGCGGCGAATGGTGACATCCTGTATGCCTACGGTACCGAGGCTGATGACGGAACCCAGCTGATCATCCACCCGGACCTGAGCTTCGAGATCTATCCTGTACCCTTTGCTGGGGGCACCGGCCGGTTCGAGAATGCCACGGGATACTACCACCTGTACGGCGCCAACCTCTTCGGGGGGGACTTCCACGCCGTCGGCTGGATCTCCTCGGTTGGCTCGAGCAAGTAACCCGACAACCTATGCCCACGCCCAGGGCCAAACGGCCGGGGTGTTGAGCGGCCCCCCAACAGGGGGCCGCAGTTTTTCGGGCCGGAGTGAGGAGGAGGGTGGGCGGGAACCCCTTGCAGCAGGGCAAACCCCTCCGGAGGCGGCCGTCTCGGAAGACCTCAGCGCACATCCATGCCTTCCTCTTCGAAGATCGCCAGGACCTCAGTGTATTGTGAAAAGCGCCGCGTGGCGTACAGGAGGGCGTAAGGGAGGCTCACTTCCCGGGCCGCCAGGGCGGTTCGGAGAGCCCGCTCCGCCTCCGCTTGGGCATCGATCATCAGATAGATCAGGCCAAGTTCGCCGGATCGGATGCCGGGGGTGGCTTCCAGGTTCTTGGCGACTTCCAAAGCGGCCTCCCGATGCTCGGGCGACCCCTGGGCCTGAAGAATCAGGTCGAGACGCCGGGGATCGGAAAACCCCACTCGTTCCCCCCATCGGCGCATGACCCGGATGGCCTCCTCCTGCTGTCCTCCGTCCCAGAGGAAGGGTGCAAGCCAGATACCGTCTGGGCCTGTTCTCCTGGTTTCTCGATAGGCCACCGCGATCCCTTCTTCCACCCTGCCGTCCATCAGGAGAAAAAGGGCGAGAGTGTTCTGAAAATTGGACCCAAGTGGATCCAATCGGACCGTGGTTTCCAGGCTCCGCAGCCCGATCTCCCAATTGCCCAGAAGGCACTGACTGGTCCCGAGCCAGAAGTGGGACTCTGGGTAGTTCGGGTCCAACTCGACGGCCCGGAGAAGGTGGCGTTCCGCCGTCTCCCATGACCACTCGTGGTAGAGGGCCAAGGCCCCCAGAACTGCGTGGGCCTGAGCCAGGTCGGGATCCCAAGCCAGGGCCTGCCGGGCAGCCTCGAGGCCCCTCCGGTATCCCTCCGCGGAGGGCAGCGATTCATAGAACGGCAGGACGGTCCAGGCGGTGGCAAGGCCAGCCCAGGCCAAAGCGAAGGTGGAATCCTGTTCGATGGCGGCCTCATAGTAACGAATGGCCGCTCGAATGTTGGCCGAAGACCGGTTGCGGAACCGGTTCCTCCCCAGGATGAACCATTCGAAAGCTTCCAGGTTCTCTGTGGGAACGGCGTCGATGCGTGCCTGTTCTTCCGGGGTGATCTCGGCCCGGAGGTGCGTGGCCACCTCTGCGGCGATCTCACCTTGGATCGCGATATACTCCTCGACGGAATACGGGCGGTCATAGTCTTCGGTCCAAAGGTGTTCGTCCGTTTGGCCGTCGATGAGCTGGAGCGTCAGGCGCACCATGTCCCCGCCGATACGCGCGCTCCCCTCCAGAAGGAACCCGACGTCCAGGGCTCTGGCGATTTCTCGGGCATGCGTGCTTTGGTCTCGATACACCATCGCCGAATTCCGGGAGATCACCGTCAGGCCGGAAATCTTGGAGAGCTGCGCGATGATCTCTTCGTGAACCCCCTCCGCGAAGTAGGCATCCTCCTCTCTCGGGCTGAAATCCTGAAGGGGAAGGACGGCGATGGCCGGTTTGTCATCGCTTCGCCGGACGACGCCCCGATCTAGCCCCGGCTCCCGGTCCTCGGGGCCCGGCCCCAGGGCGGAGAGCCCCACTCCTGCCAGCACCAACAGGGCGGCCAGCAGCAGCAGTTCGGGTCCACTCACCCGCTGGTGACCCTTCTCTCCGTGATACCATGCAAGAACCAGGGTGACGAAGAAGCCAACCACCAGGAGGACATGAACGGACCTCACCAGGAGGACCGGGACATCCCAGGTCTCTACCGCCGTTCCGGTCCCCTCATAGATGACCCAGGCCCCGGCCAGGTAGGCCAGGGCCCACTGCACCAGTTTTCGCTCCTTCAACCGTTGGAGGAGGGAAGGGGAAGGCATGGGATCGGTCCTAAAGGGGATGCTCGGCTAAGCGACTCATCGCCACGGGTATGGCCCCGGAATGAGGAGACTGCCCAGTCCAGCTCCGTCAGCCACCCATGGGAAGTTTGTGATGGGGTTAAGGAATGGGCAAGGAAAACCCGGAGGGTACCCCGCGGGATGCGGGACTCACCCGCCGAAGATCTGAATCAGCCAGTGTATGGCGAACCCGGTCATGGAGACGGAAAAGGCCAGCAGGAGAACCTCTTCCAGGGAAGGTGCCCGTTTGAGGGACCGGGTCAGAAAAGACTTCAGTAACGCTCCCCTGCCCTCGGACTGACGCCGGGGTACCGGCCGAACCGCCTTCTTCACCCTCTTCCCGGGTTGGTCAGTCGTCACGCCTTTGTCCCACACGGCCACGACCTTCTTGAATGGTCCGTGGGCGACGTGGAAGCCTGCATGGCCTCGGATCAGCGTGCAGGTGTGGATGGTTCCGGGACATCGGGCAGAGCAGGGCAAAGAGCCCCTGAGGGGTGCCGGTTTGATGTGCCGGTACCTCTTGATCGCTTCTCGATTCTCCTCGATGGTGAGCCTCATCCCGGAGAATCTATCCCCCGGGCCAGAAAGAGGCAGCGTCGGAGTGTCTCGTCTCCTTCGGACCGGCTCCGGCCGACTCGTACCCTCTCACAGCATGGAGGATGGCGCGGTCGAAGAATCGAACGACCAGGAGTTCCAGGTCCAGGGTCCGCTGGAGGTCCGATACGGAGTCCCACCCCTGGGTCTCGATGAACTGCCACAGAGTCCGCCTCGTGAGAAGGAGCCCCCAGATCAATTCCGAGAGGGGGATCCTCTCCTGGCAGCGCCGGCTGCCGACGCGATAATACTCCTCCTCCACCTGTCCCTCGGATTCGTCCTCGAGCCAGTCTCCCAGGTTCGCGTACACCAGGCGGGCTCGATCCCCCAGCTCCTTGTCCCCAAACCGGTGGTAGGCCGCCATTCGAGGGCTTTCGCGGACCTTGCGCACCATCATCTCGGCCAGCTCATCGGCGCGGGTTTCGATGAGTCTCACCAGCTCATCAAGCTGCATGATAGACCCCTTCCTTTGTCTTGGGCGGTGCATTGGGATTGGCGGGAACACTCTATTCTTGGCTCCGAGGGAGTGACCGCGCAAGCGCCTAGTGGCCGAAACTCAGGTCGGGGGCTCTTGGGCCGCCCGCACGCCGGGAACCCTGCCGGACATATAAGGCCCCATTCCTACGTCTTCCATTCCCGCCTGCTACGTCGCCAACTCCCTTTTCTCCGGGGATACCCATCGGCAGATTTCCCATAGGGATTCCTCCGACAGAGGGAGATCTGAAGATGTTCGTATGGCGAAGGTTTCTCCTGGGGTCCGCCGGTTGTCTGGCCCTCTTCTCACTTGCCACATGCGGGGACACAGGCGATCCGACTGGACCCGATCCGAGGGATGGGATCGCCACCGTAGCGGTCGCTCCCCAACAGGCGTCGGTGGAGGTCGGGGCATCGGTGCAGATCCTCGCAACGGTGCAGAACGGTTGGGGGGAGAGCCTGCATACCCCGGTGGACTGGACCAGCTCCGATCCGGCGGTGGCCAGTGTGGACGACAACGGTCTGGTAACCGGGCTTTCCCCCGGGGCGGCCACCATCACCGCTTCTGCAGGGGGCCATTCGGGGACCTCGACCATCACAGTGATCGATCCTTCGCCGCCACAAGTGCCCACAGATGTCCTGGCCGGACCGGTCTCAAACACCGAGGTCGAGGTCTCCTGGACCGACAACTCGGACGACGAAGAAGAGTTCAGGGTGGAACGGGAGGGGATCGGAGGTGGCGCCTCGGCGAAGCAGGGGCTCTCCTCCGCTGCCGGATTCGCATTGGCCGGCACGGTACCCGCGAACACGACCACCTTCCGCGACACGGGCCTCGAATCAGGAACGACCTACCGGTACCGGGTGCTCGGATGCAATCGGTACGGGTGCTCGGAGCCCAGTCCGATCTCGGAGGACGTCACCACCAGGTCGGACTTGACGGTCCAGACCAACCTCTTGTCATCGGGGACCATTGCCCGACCCTACTCGGCGATCCTCCGGGCTGAAGGGGGGGACGGATCGTATGCCTGGTCCGTCCACTCCGGGTCCCTGCCGCCAGGCTTATCCCTTGCGCCAGAAGGAGTTTTGTCGGGAGTCCCCACAGAAGGAGGATCGTTCGGATTCACGACGGAGGTCCGGAGCGGTGGTGGGCAGACTGCGACCAAAGACCTGGC
>CBDUAX010000226.1:0-7456 GCA_965365235.1 uncultured bacterium | reverse complement strand
TCCCTGCCGCGACAGGCATCGCGCCCACCGTGCCCCGTCGCCCGATTCGCCGCTGGCCGACCAGCAATTGCAGGATGCCGATCGCCGCCAGCAGCACGAAGATCAGCGTCGTGGAGTAGGCGCGGAAGGTGGGGACGACGGCCACGATCCAGAAGGAGAAGGTCACGGCCAGCAGGATGCCGAAGGGCACGGGTTGATAGGGGATGGCGGCCAGCATGAGGGCACCCAAAGTGGGCGGCAGCACTGCCCGGGCGATCATGGGCATGGCCAGATCGCCGGTAGGAAGCACCGGAAAGAGAACCACGCTGGCCAGTGAGAGGATGAAGACCAGCAGATTCACGCCAGTGATGACGACGATAGAGAAGAGGACACCCCTACGGATCGTGGGCATGTCCTTCATGGCGTAGAGCCGGATGAGCTTCTCCGGGGTCGCCACGGACCCCAGCATGAATGCGAGCCCCATGGTGAAGAGGTCCCCGGCAATCCCTCCCAGGTGAAGGTGAGGGGATTTACCGCCTCAACCGCGGTGAACAACCGGTCCACCCCACCCACCTGCCGGATGGCCAGGGGAACCGCCAGGATCACGCCAAGGACCATGACCACCAACTGGACAAAATCGGTGTAGACCACCGCGATCATCCCTCCGATGACCGTATAGGCCAAGAGGATGACGGTGAAGCCCACCATGCCCCACTTCACAGGCGCGCCGAAAACGATATTGGCGATCAGACCCCCTGCCACGATCTGGGCCTGGATATAGACAATGGTGGCCACCAGGATGATGACCGCCGAAAGCCCACGAAGCCCTTTGCTGTCGTAACGGGCCTCCAGGAAGGCCGGGAGCGTCAGTTTCTTGACGCGGGTGAATCGAGGGGCCAGAACCGCAGCCGTGAACCAGTAGGCGAGGGGGATGGAAAGGACCAACCATCCGAAAGACCACCCAACGGTATACATGATCCCGATGGTACCGATGAAGGTCCCGGCCGAAGTGTGGGTGGCGGCCAGGGTGGCCCCACCCAACGCCCACCCCAGCTTCCCTCCGGCGATCCAGTAGTCAGCTTCACTTGATGTGTGGCGCAGGCTGTACCACCCGATACCGAACACAATGAGGAAGTATGCCCCGAAGACCCAGAGGTGGAGGCTCATTCTTCCCCCTCCAGGGGGGGAGTTTCGAGGGAGGGGTCTCTCTCCACCCACCACATCCAGAGGAGATAGAGGAGGACGATCAGGCCGAAAACCCCAAAAAGTCCCCAGAAGATGAATCCGGCTTCCAGGAGGGTTCTCATGCTTCCTCCCTCCTCAAGAACCGGACTCCGGCAACACCCATGAGGAGAAGGAGTCCCACCACCACAAGGTCGAGAATTCCCTCCAGAGTAAAGAGAGGCCCCTCTCCCTGAACGGTCCGGAGCAAGAGCATGGAGGGGATTCCCTGCAGGGCCATCTGGTAGGAGCCTCCTTCAGCGCCCTCCGGGCGGGCCACCACCGAGGTGGGGAACGACTCGGTGACGGACAGGCCCGAAGGGATTCGGACACTCCCGACGAAGCTCCTGGGGTGTGGATCCACAGGTACCCACTGTGAGGCTACCACGGGGAGCACCACCCTCCCGCCTCCCTCCCAGGCATTGCTCACCAGGTAGGTGATGGAGACGCGAACCGTATCGACGGCCTTCTCCGGCGCCCCCACCTCCCTTTCACCCAGTGCTCGTCCCGGTTCGGGACCCTCCACCCCTTCCTTGCCGAGGCCTCCGAGAGCGACTCGGCCCAGCCAATAGCCGGGCCGGACCTCCTCCATGGCCACCGGGACCTCCCGGGTCTGGAGGGAGGCTCGGAGTGAATCGACCCGAACCTCCCCAGAGAGGAGGAGGGTCAGGCCCATCTCCCTCGTTCCGGGATCGGGAAGTACACGATAGTCCAGAGACACCGGCACCGGCCCGATCCCCTGGGGGAGTACGGCGTCCATATGGAGCCGGAGAACGCCCCCCTGACCCACCAGGGGCGCCACGGCCAGAAGAAGAAGGAAGATGGCGGCGGCCGGCGCCATCATGGCCGGGCGGGCCGCCTTTACTCCCATACTTCTCCAAGGAGCCGGAGGGCGTTCCCGCCCATGGCCTTTTGGATGTCTTCGTCGGAGTATCCGTGCTTTACCAGCCACCGAAGAATGTTCCTGGAACCCTCCGCGGGGTTTTCGATTCCCGCCACGTACTCTACCTCCTCGTACTCCATTCCCTTCGACTGGCGTTTGGCGACGCTCCCGCCATGGGCCTCCTGGATGGAGAGGTTGGCGGCATAGGTGTGATGCAGTCCCACATGATCCCCGAAGATGGAGTCGGGCCCGAACCCGACGTGATCGATCCCCACCAGGCCCTTCACGTATTCGAAGTGCTCCATGAAGGCTTCCAGATCGTGGGTTCGTCGGTTGTAGGTCAGAGTCGTGTGGGGAGCGGCCTCGATTCCGATGACGCCGCCTTTCTCCGCACAGGCCACCAAAACCTCGTCCGGGGCCAGACGGTTCGAGTCCCACAAGGCCCGGGCGCCGATGTGGCTAAGGATGATCGGTTTCTCACTCACCTCGATGGTATCCAGGGTTGTCAGGTCGCCGCAGTGGGAACAGTCGATGAGCATCCCGACCTTGTTCATCCGCTCCACCGCTTTTTTCCCAAAGACCGTCAGCCCCCCGTCCCGAGGTTCTTTGAGGCCCGACCCAAGAGCATTGGCTTCGGAGTAGGCGATTCCCAGGAGCCGGACACCAAACCCGTATAACACCTCGATCCTGTCCAACTCGTTTTCGATCATGGCCGCCCCCTCCATGGAGGCGATCCATGCGATCTTCTCCTGGTCGTGGGCTCGCTGGATATCCTGGACGTTCAGGGCCGGGAGAAGGAAGTTCTGATGGGCCAGATCGCAAAGACGCACACCCAGGTCCTGGAGGATCTCGTCCCATTTCCACCCGCCCTTGGAGTGCATGGTGCAGATGCCATCCAGGAGATTGTCGAAGACCGCGTCCCAGTGGGCGTGGGAGAGCCCCTCGAAAGCGGTGGCTTGGCGGCCCTCCCGCACCATGGCAGGGGTTTCCGAGATGTCGGATGGAAAGAGCCCGAGGTGCTCATGGAGGGAGATAAGAAGCGTGGTCTCCAGGAGCCGTTCCGCTCTTGTCGCCTCATCCTCATCCAGGGGAACGAGGAAGGGGTCCACTCGGTCAACTTCTTTCGCCAGGGAGAAGGGCTTGTAGTCGTTCCCGGGATTCAGATACTGGAACGATTTGTACCCGTCGTACTGTTTCTTCAGTGACATTGGATTCCCGATAGGGCTCAGGGTGAGGAGGTGGTCCCGGGGATTTCCTATCCAGCCGCTCCAGAGGGGATGAACGCCACGATTCTCAGCGGCCCCCCGCTCCCCCCCTCGATCTTCATGGGTAGCGCAACCACGTAGGCCCCCCATTCGGGCAGAGCCTGGAGGTTAGCCACATTCTCAAACCCCACCAGGTTCTGACCGTAAAGGATCTGGTGGGTCTCGAAGGTAGAGGATTGGCCATAGTCGATGCTGGGGGTGTCGATCCCGAGGGAGGCGATGTTCCGGTTGTCCACCAGCCACTGTGCAGCCTCGGGGGCAAGTCCCGGGAAGTGAAGATCAGGGACCGCTTCGGGCCCGGTTCTCTCGGTTCCCAGGTACCGGAGGGGATCCGGCCAACGGTCGCCCCATCCGGTTCGGAGCAGGAGGATGACACCTTCCGGAAGTGGACCGTGGCGGGATTCCCAGGCCAGAAGATCATCGATGGAAACCAGATAGTCCGGAGTGGCTTTCACTGTGACGTCCACCACCGCCGCGGCACCGATGAATCGGGAGAGAGGAACCTGATCGTTGGTATGGGCACCCCGGGAAAAATGGATGGGAGCATCGAAGTGGGTGCCTCCGTGTTCCGATGCGGAGTAGTTGTAGGAGGAGTAGAACCAACCCCCCTCCACTTCACCGTAGGCCACCTCCTCCAACTTGAAGCCGTCGGCCGTGGGCCAAAAAACCGCGTCCTCGGAGTAGGCGTAGGTCAGGTCTACCCAATCCCCGGCCGTTCCCTCGAAGATGGCACCGATATCCAGGGAGGATGGGGCCGAGGGTTGGCAGGCTCCCAAAGCCAGGACGGCAAGTGCTAGTGGGCAGAGTATTCTCATGAACGGTCCCCTTTCCATAGGGTCGGATCCGGACTTCCACCACCAGGGCTTCGCCCTTCCACAGTACCTTGTCCTGACCGGTTGTCAGAGGCCGGGGCTCGGCTCCTGCGCTGGCATATCCCCAAGAATGGCGAGGGGGTCCGCCGCTGGAAAGAAGTAGCCGCCTCCCGGGAGGAGAGCGGAAGGTCGGCGGGAAAAGAAAAAAGGCTGGGCGAAATCTCTTGAGGTACGGAAGGCCGGAGTGAATCTTGGGGACAGCCCCACCGGAATCTGAACATGTTTGGCCCCCCTCGGGGGTCGTGCAGATAGATCCGGGAAGGAGGACCATCCTCCTCCCTCCCCTGGTTTCTGCAACAAAAAGGAGGATTCCATGGCGTGCGCGAAGCTTCAGGAGTACCTCGACTCACAACGCGTCAAATACGTCTCCGTCAAACACTCTCCAGCCTTCACCGCTCAGGAAATCGCGGCTTCGGCCCACATCCCGGGAAAGGACGTCGCGAAGACGGTCGTGGTGAAGCTGGACGGGGAAATGGCGATGGTAGTGCTCCCAGCCACCCACATGGTGCGCTTGAATCACCTGCAAGAGGAGATGGGGGTTCTCGAGGCGGTCCTGGCCTCAGAAGAAGAGTTCAAGGGACGCTTCCCCGATTGTGAGGTCGGAGCCATGCCTCCCTTCGGGAACCTTTACGAGATGGAGACCCTGGTGGACGCATCGTTGGCGAGGGACCACGAGATCGCCTTCAATGCCGGCACCCACACCGAGCTCATTCGGATGGCGTACACCGATTTCGAGAGGCTGGTGGGACCTCGGGTTCTGAAAGGAAACGAGCCCGCTGCCGTCGGTTGACTGCAGCGGAAAAGGCAAGCGACTCCTTTGGGCCGGTCCGTCCCGCCGAGCCGATCAGGCTTCCCATCTCGATAGTCCGGGACTTCAACCGCCGCCGGCCAGCTCGCCGACACGGGCCGCAATTCGCAGCTCCAACTGATGGGTGGAGGTGCAGAGTACCCGGGTATTGCTGGTCCCCTCGATGTTCATCCCCGTGCCCGTGATCTCGGTGTCGATCCGGCTTTTCTCAGGACCCAGCGAGACCACTCTCGAGGCGATCTCCAGCTCGAGCCGGTGTGTATTGGCATTGGGTCCCGTGGCGCTCCTACCGCAGTCCAGGAACCTCGACAACCGCTCGCCACCCAGGCGCCGGGACACAACGAACCGAAGGTTCCGAACCGTCTTGGCGGTTTCGCTCACCTCCGGGGTGGAGATCTTCAATTCCTCGTAGACAGCCTTCAACGCCGGCCAAGCCAGATCGGCCGGAACATCCACTTCCAAGGTGGCGGTTACGATGTCGGCAGGAAGTCGGAACTCTCCCCCGGTTCCGGTAGGATTGTCCGAAGCCGGAGCCTGGACTCCGGAGCCGAGCATAGCTTCACCCCCGGAACTCGACGCACAACCAACAAGGAAGACCGCCAAAAAAAGGTGAACGGGCCGCATGGGACATCTCCTCCAAGAGCCGCTACCAAACCAAAGGGAAGCGCAGAAAATCCGCGCCCCATCGTTGTGAACTTCGGGCCGCACACACTGCGGACCAAAGTCCCTTATGGTACTCGGACCCTTTTCCCGCCCGGATCGTTAGGGTTGAAGGGAACACTCCAGAGGCTCAGTGTCCCTCCGCAAAGAGTCTCACCAGTCCGGCGATCTCCTGCTCCAACCGAAAAGTGGAGGCACAGCGGACTCGGTTGTTGCTGGTCCCGTCCATGCTTCTGGCGAGGGCCTCCACATAGCTGTTCACCTGGATCCCCCCCTCCACCGAAATGATCGAGCTTCGGATCCGCATCTCGATCCGGTGGGTATCGGCGTTGGTCCCCGCCGGCCCTTGACCGCAGTCCAGGTATGTGGACATCCGCTTCCCATTCAAGCGCCGGGAACGCACCAGCTTTGGATTTCCGAGGATCATACGGTCGGCGTTCATCTCCTCCACCGGAATCCCCATCTCCTCGTACGCTGTCTGTAGGGCTACCCATGCGGCGGCCGGGGACGCCGGAATCGCTTCCGTCACCACCTCACGGTCCGGGTTCAGGTTGACATCGATCCCCGTGCCGGATTGGACGATAGAGGCCGGGCGGTGGACCGGTTCCCTCACGGCTTCTGGGCCGCTGGACAGGCAACCGAGCAGGACGGCTGTGAAGAGGGGCAAAGCGCGAATGAGCAGGCCTCCTTCCGCGTAAAGCTGGGGTCCCAAGGCCCACCGGGCCCTTGCGGATGGAAACCCGACCCTCGCCTGAGTGTTCCTCCGGAACCGTCTCAAAGGCGCGCCTTGGAGGGCTTCCCCAGGATGAAGTAGGCCCCATAGGTCATGATGGCAGCGGTGATGGCGGACACCCACACCGGCACCCTGGCTCCGAAGAGCATGTAGGCAAGGGCGCCCACCATGGCCAGGAGGGCAAGGATCTTCACGGGGAGGGAGATGACTCTGTGTCGCTCCCAATCCTGTATGGGGGGGCCGAAAAGAGGGTGGGAATAGAGCCAAGCATGAAACCGCTTCGAGCTCTTGGAGAAGGCCCAGAGGGCAAGGAGCATGAAGGGGGTGGTGGGCAACCCCGGCACGACCACGCCGACCGCTCCGAGGCAGAAGAAACACCAGCCGAGAAGAAACAGGAGAGCTTTCAGGTTCTTTCGTCCAGGAGTGCGGTGAAGGCGATGAAGTGGGTGAGTACCCAGGAACGGGCAGCATGGGTCCCGGGCCTCTCCCACGGGTTCGGAGTCTGGATTCTCGAGGCCCAAGAGAACCCGAGAAGGGCCACCGGGAGCAACGCTCTCCTCCCAAAGGAAAGGCCGAGCGCCCCAGGGCGCTCGGCTCAGACCGGTGATGGGCGCTACTGGATTCGAACCAGTGACCTCCTGCTTGTAAGGCAGGCGCTCTAAACCAACTGAGCTAAGCGCCCTGGAAAGCAGTGCTGCCCATGAATCCTAAAAGAACCCGACACCTCTGGGAACCGCTTCACTCGGCAAAAAACTAGTACCTGGCTCGGCCTCGTTTCAGGGGATCAAGTCAGGTTGAAGGTAACCCCACGCAGAGTACCATCTACTGTCTCACCCCCTCCCGGGCTTGGCCGGGGGGGTGAGGCCCCCCTGAGAGAAAGCAGTTTCAGGAACACTGTATCCGGCCGAAAAGCTTCTGGACCCGGCTACCGATAGCCCGGTAAGCGGTGGGGCGGGTTGCCGTGCACGTCATCTTTCGGCCGCCGGTACGAGGCGCTGTAGCTCGTCAAACCAGTTGGTCACGAAGTTGAGCCTG
>CBDUAX010000225.1:0-7464 GCA_965365235.1 uncultured bacterium | reverse complement strand
AGAGGGCAGAAACCACCGGAAGGTCCGCCACCAGATCCATGTCGTTCTTGTCCGCCGAAATGGCGGAGCCCAGGGCTGCTGCGAACCAGTACATGGCCGGGATGTCCTCTTTATCGAATCGCTCGGCGCCCGCGGTAGGATCCCGTTTGAGCTCGGCCAGGATTCCGGGGTACCTCAACTCCAGCGCCTTCCCGGCATAGCCCCTGCCTCGCAGGAAGAGCTTCTTCGCCCGTGCACCCTCGGCCTTGGCCAGGGAGAATTCGGTAACCGGGAGCTCGGAAGCCGGTTGCTGCACCCAACCGTGCCCATACATGACAAACGCCGAGGCGGTGGCCACCAGGAGCTCTTCATGATCTGGGGTCTCCTGGAGGATGGTCTCCATGAGCTTCAGACTGAATGGGAGGGCCTGGCCCACCAGGACGGGATCGTCGTCGGTCATATAGACGCCGGCGCCTCCTCCAGAGAGGGAATTTGCCAGGGCATTCATGGCCATTCCCTTCACGGAACACCCCTGGGCCATCAAAGAGAGCCCCAACAAAAGGATGGGGGCCAACCGGTACCGAAGGGTCTCCAAGGGCGGATGCCGGCGCTCCGGCCAAGACACACCTGCAACCCCCAGCGGATGCCGGCCTTCAGTCGATTGGAGCCGGAGGCCCGGGGGGGGAGAAGACCGCTTCGACCTGGGGGGCCGCCTTGTCTCGTTCATGGGAGCCTGCCTTCGAACGGTTCGGACGGTGAAGGCGGGGAAAAGTCCCGCCGCCTTTGTCTGTCTTGAAAGATCCAACCTGCCCCGGAGATGCCCCATACGCGCGCCGACGTAACACCCGGGGGGGCCTGACGTAGGTGCTGCGGCTTTTCTGCGCAGGTGTGGGGAGTGGGGTCGCCCCGGATATTCCAAGGTTGCGCCTCAACTCCCTGCTCGCCAGCTTGACGTTGGGAGGGTCGGCGGGGGTCAGGTCAGTTCGGCTCTTATGGGTGGTTACGCCATGAGAATCCGGTCGCCAGTCGCTGACGCTCAATAAAAGCGCTGCTAGGCGACCGTTCTGCGTAACTGGCCCTATGGTCCTCGGGTCCCTTCCAAGGGGCCCGTGCCCCCCCAAAGGACTCCATTCCAAACCCCCGCTACGCCTTCCCAGGGGCCCCGACGCCGTCGAGGCCTTATGTGGCGAATCTCCTCCGATGGGGGTGAAAGGACGGGCGGGTCGTGAACAAATCCACTGGCATCTGTATCGGCGCCAATTCCATCAAGATCGTGGAGATGGATTCGGACTACCGGATCACCAACCGGGTCATCCGAAACCACGATTGCAATCCCAAGGAAATGCTCGGCAAGGTCATCCGGGAGCTGGACCTGGAGACTTCCTTCGTCACCGTCACGGGCAGGAAGTTCAAGAACCTTCTGAATCTCCCTACAATCACCGAGCCCGAAGCGTCGGAGTATGCGCTGAAGCACGTGGGCGGGAATGGACAGAGCTACAACGCACTGGTGAGCCTGGGTGGGGAGAACTTCATCGTCTACGTCCTGGACAGCCATCGGGGAATCACCCAGGTGAAGGCCGGGAACAAGTGCGCGTCAGGGACGGGGGAGTTTTTCCTTCAGCAGATCCGCCGGATGGGGGTGGATGTGGACGAGGCGGTGGAGCTGGCGTTGTCCAGTGAACCTCATCGGGTCAGCGGGCGCTGCAGCGTGTTCTGCAAGAGTGACTGCACCCATGCCCTGAACAAGGGGATTCCAACGGGGGAGGTCTGCTCCGGCTTGGCTGAGATGATCGCCGAAAAGGTCATCGACATCATGCAGGCCGTGGAGAGAAAGGACATCATTCTCGCCGGCGGCGTCACCAAGAACCGGTCCGTGGTCGAGAAGCTCGGCACCAAGATTCAGAACCTCCACATCCCGGAGGAGGCAGAGGTCTTCGAGGCCTGGGGCGCCGCCATCTACGCCCTGGACAATCAGAAGCGGGCCAATGGCCGTGTGGAAGTCCGGACCGGAGCCAATAGCTTCAGCGCCCTACCGCCGCTGGAGGAGTTCCGTGATTGGGTCACCTTCAACGAGGCCGATACTGGCGTCGCCCGGGATGGGGACCGGTGCATCCTGGGGTTGGACGTGGGATCCACCACCACCAAAGCCGTGCTGCTGAGGACCGAGGACAACGCTGTCCTGGCCAGCATCTACCTTCGAACTCGGGGTAACCCGGTGCGGGCTTCCCGGGAGTGTTATCAGGCGATCCACGAACAGCTCAAGGGCACTCGTGTGAGCATCAAAGGCCTTGGGGTTTGTGGAAGTGGGAGGAAGATCGCCGGCCTCCATGCCCTCACCGATGGGATCATCAACGAGATCATCGCTCACGCCACGGGTGCCACCTACTACGACCCTGGGGTGGACACGATCCTGGAGATCGGGGGGCAGGACGCCAAATACACCTACCTCGTCAATGGCGTCCCCTGCGATTACGCAATGAACGAGGCGTGCAGCGCCGGAACCGGGAGTTTCCTGGAGGAGGCCGCCAAAGAGAGTCTCAACATCGACTACCTGGACATCCAGGACATCGCTCTGACGGGCATGGCGCCGCCCAACTTCAACGATCAGTGCGCCGCCTTTATCAGCAGCGACATCAAGAATGCAGGGCACGAGAGCATTCCACAGGAAGACATCGTGGCCGGCCTCGTCTACTCCATCTGCATGAACTACACGAACCGGGTGAAGGGGGCCCGGAAGGTCGGGGACAAAGTCTTCATGCAGGGCGGGGTCTGCTACAACAAGGCGGTGCCTTTGGCCATGGCCGCCCTCCTCAAAAAACCCATCGTGGTTCCGCCTGAACCGGGTTTGACCGGGGCTTTCGGTGTGGCTCTGGAGGTGAAGAACCGGATTGAATCAGGCCTTTTGGAGGAGGACGACTTCGACCTCGAAGCGCTGATTGCACGGGAGGTGGAATATGGAAAGACCTTCACCTGCCCAGGCACTCAGGAGAACTGCGACCGGGGCTGCCAGATCAACGTCATCAAGATGAACGGAAAGAGCTACGCCTTCGGAGGGATCTGCAACAAGTACTACAACATCCTTCATAAGGTCGAGGTGGACACCGATGCTCTGGACTATGTGGCCCGGCGTCAGGAGATCTTCTTCGAGATCGATGGGAATGGTGTGGGGGTGGAGCCCGGCCTCCGGACCGTCGGCATCCAAACCTCCTTCTACCTCCACAACCTCTTCCCCCTCTACCACACCTTCCTGAGCGAGCTGGGCTTCGAGGTGGTCCTGGCCGACGAGCCGGACCCGGATGGCGTGAAGATGACCTCCAGTGCCTTTTGCTACCCTGGGGAAATCGCTCACGGGATGTTCAAGAACCTCCTGGAGAAAAAACCCGACATCATCATCCTACCCAAGGTGGCCCAACTGCCGGTGGATGGCCGTGGGGCGAAGGGCTGGGCCGAACAGTCGACCTGCTGCATGGGAGCCCAGGAACCCTACTACATCCAGAGCGCCTTCCGGGACATTCCCGTCCCTCTCCTGACCCCGATCCTGGATTTTTCTGAGGGGTGGGGGTCCCAGGAGGAGAAGTTCATCGAGATGGGGCGGGAGCTCGGCCGGGACCCAGAAGCTTCGGCCCGAGCATACCGGGCGGGGGTGGCCCGGCAGGAGCGGTTCCAGCGAAAGAAGAAGGAGTTGGGGGACAAGCTCCTGAGGGAGCTGGAGGCCGATCCCGATTCGGTGGCCGTGGTCCTGTTCGGTCGGACCTACAACGCCTTTGCCGAAGAAGCCAACTTCGGGATTCCCCGGAAGTTCGCTTCCCGAGGATACAGGGTTCTCCCCTACGAATGCCTTCGGTATGAAGAGGAGGAGAGCCTCCCCAACATGAGCTGGGCGGCCGGTCACGAGATCATCCGGGCGGCTCGGTTCGTGAAAAAACATCCCCAACTCTTCGCTGCCTTCGTCACCAACTTCAGCTGCGGTCCGGACAGCTTCCTGGTGGGGTACGTCCGTGACATCATGGGCAACAAACCCAGCCTGACCTTGGAGCTGGACAACCACACGGCAGACGCGGGGGTGAATACCCGGGTGGAAGCGTTCCTGGATATCGTCAGGCGCTACCGGCAACTGGGCGTTCAGGATTCGGTGGTGGAGCCCTTCACTCCTGCCAAGGTTTTGAACCGGGAGGGGCGGTTCGTCTACCAGGGGTCCGACGGGTCGGAGTGTGACTTCAAGGGTGGGGAGGTGAAGCTTCTCGTTCCCTCCATGGGAAGCCTGTCCGCTGGCCTCACAGCGGCCGCGTTCAGGGGTTTGGGGTTTCAATCCGAGCCCCTGGACATCCCGAAATTCCCGACCCTCATGCTGGGACGGGCCAACACCAGCTGTAAAGAATGCCTGCCGCTGATCCTCACCACAGCCGGGATTCTGGACTACGTTCAAAACAAGAAGGAGCCGGGGGAGAAGGTGGCCTTCCTCATGCCCCGGGCCAGTGGAGCCTGCAGACTGCCCCAGTACGTCACCTTCCAGGAATCCCTCATCGAGAAGAAACAACTGCCTGATGTCTGCCTCTTCGGGTTGGCCAACGAGGACAACTTCGCCGGGTTCTCCCTGGGAGAGTACGCCGATCTCTTCCGTGCCATCATCGCTGCGGATGTACTGGACGAGATTCGCAACGCCCTCCTTGTCCTGCCCAAGGACAGGGAGGCGGCTATGGCGGTCTTCGAGGAGGAGTTGGCAGACATCCTCGATGCCGCGGAGAAAAACGGGAAGGCTTTCTACCGGCAGCTGAAGAAGAGTGCCAAGCGATTCCGGGCCATCGAGCTTCGATTCCCCCTGGAAGAGGCAAAGCGGGTACTCCTGGATGGCGAGATCTACGTGCGAAAGGACGAGTTCACCACGCAGGGAGTCGTGGATAAGCTGGCGGCCCGGGACATCGTTACCAAGCGGGCCCCTGTTCTGGAGTGGCTCCGCTTCGTGGGGTACCACAACCTGCATTTCCAGAAGGGCGACGAGAGCTTCAAGACCAAGCGGGACCTGTTCATCCGGAACTTCCTGATCAAACACCTGGAACGGAAGGTCAAACGGATCCTGGGAAGGTCGGGGCTCTGCGACCCCCACGTCCTGGACATCGAGGGGGTGGTGAAGGACGGATCCAACTTTGTGGACACCCACATCGTGGGAGAAATCCTCCTGGTCATCGGGGGGTTCTTCCAGGAATCCGCCAACCATGTTCACGGGGTTCTGAATGTGGGCCCCTTCGCCTGTCTCCCGACCCGGATCGTGGAGTCCATCCTCACTCAGGAAAGCAAGATCGAGGGGAACGCGCGGATCCGTGGGGTCCAGAACTACGAGAAGCTGAAGGACCACCACGTTCTCCCCTACCTGAGCATCGAGATGGACGGGAATCCCCTCCCGCAGGTTGTGGACGCTCGTCTGGAGGCGTTCACCCTTCAGGTAGAGAAGGTCCACCAGAAGATGAATGGGGGGGACGGGAAGAGAGACGGGGCATCGGTGCTCGGCCGGCTGGGTCTATGGAAAGGTGGACGGCCACCGGGGGTAGTGCAGGGATGGGGTGGAGAGGGGGAGGAGCAAGGAAGGAAGAAAAACGGGGGACGTATCCGGTTACCTGTTCTCGGCGATCAAACCCGAGAAACCCAACGGCAGGAGGATCCCTGGCAATAGGGTGGTCCAACGTGGAACTGGAGACGGATCCCGGGGGGGGAGTGGCTGCGGCTGGCAGCCCTCCCCCCTACTTTCTTGGGATCCAATTTTTGAACTCCAACCCACGTAGACCATGAGACACCCCAATTCGCAAAGACCCGCTCTCCTTTTTGGAGCTCTCTCGGCTCTGCTGACCCTTGTTGCCTTCCCCGGCCCCACCTCGGGCCAGTCGTCGGACGTTGAGAGGGATGGGGTGTTCCTCCAGGACCTGCGGTCGGTCCTCGATACCGGCGTCGTTCTCCAGGACCGGAATGGGGACGAAGTCGTCGACTTCATCGACGCTCGGATTCTCCTGTCCTCCTACCCCAGGGAGGCCGAGGTAGCCGTGGCGGCGAACCTGGCGGCCCGGTTTGGCTTCGAGACCTCCGCCATGAATCTCGGCTTGGCCGAAGAGGTGGACGGCGGCCGGCAGCGATCCGAGCCTGTGTTCCTGGTGGGGGCCGGGGTGGTCGATGGGGCCGGACTGGCGGATCACACCGATCCGCTCCGGGGCGGATTGGCCCCCGGGCAGGGGATCCTGGCCCATTACCCCGAAATGGAGAATCTCCAGGGTGGGGCCGTAGCCCTGGTGGGATACGACGCCACAGGCCTCCTGTCGGTTGGGGACTACCTCTCCGGCCGGTATCCGAATGTCTGGGCCCCAGGGGGTACGACCTGGCGGGGGGTGGCCGAAGCGGTGGAGGGCTTCGTGGAGGCAAAGGTCGTCGCCATGGACTCGATCCCCGGCGACACTCAGGGGTCCCTGGAGAAACCCCAGGTATTCCTGGACCGGATTGTGGTGGATGGGAATCGGCCCGGGGTCTCTCGTGCACAGGTCACGGTTCGGGTCGGGGATTCCTCGATCTATTCGGTGCTGGAAGAAGCCTTCCTCGGAACCGATACGGTGGAGGTGAGCGGGGAAGCGGAAGCCGGAGAAGAAGAGATGGGTCCCGAGAAGGTCGGCGAGGAGGAGGTGCCCGTGGCGGACCCGGATCCTGAAAAACCGGTGGCCGAAGCCGATTCGAGCCCACAGAAGAAGGCTCCGTCCCTGGCGGATCTGGTATCCAAGGACCTCCATCGATTGGACATCCGATTGGTGGGGCCCGAGGCTTTCAGGACTTTCCCCCTCCGCCCGGAGGAGCCCTGGAACACCAAGGCCGACGGTGCTTTTCGTCGGCCCTCCGACACACCCTTCTCCCTCCCTGACCTCTATTCGGTTGGGGGGCTCTTCCGGGATACCAACCGTGACCTGGTTCCCGACGAAACCAATGCCGTCCTTTCCCTGAGTGGAACGGCGGGGCCCTCGGCCGTGGTGGATCTGGCTGCCCGTATCGGGCTGGAGACGGCCGGGATGGGTTTCCCTCTGGCCCGGATCGCCGGGCAGGAGAACGATCCGACGGAGGGGGGCTTCCCCATCCTCGTCGGCACCGATCACTACCAGATCAACCGGCTTCGGGAGGAGAACAAGCTGCCCTTCTCGGAGGTCGCTGCGGGTCAGGGGTTCGTTCAGATCGTCGACGGGGCGTTTGGGGAGAGGGGGGCTCTGGCGGTGGGCGGGGCCGACGCCCCGGGGCTGGAGGCCGCAACCGATTGGTTGGCTCGCCGGGTGCCCTACCTCTGGACCCATGGGAAGGGGGAGTTCAGGCTGGCGGATGCCGAAACCCAGATCCGGCGGTTCCTCCAGGCCCGGGAGGGTCCGGGGCAAGTGGCGTTGGCCATGACCAAGCTCGACGGCTGGCTGGGGCGTTTGGAGGTAGACCAGGACCCCTATAGACTCGAAGTTGAGTTGGCGGCCCAGG
>CBDUAX010000224.1:0-7488 GCA_965365235.1 uncultured bacterium | reverse complement strand
GCTGCTGGTCGTGCTGGACCTGCTGCTGTTCGGGGTGGTGGCTTGGGCCGTGTTCGAGTCGTTTGGCACCGAGACCATCCCGCTGCCAGACGAGGCCACCAGGACCATCGATCTCGGCACCTCGATCTTCACCTCCACGTACATATCCCCAACTCGACCGCTACGGTGGACTCCCTGGCCTCGGATCCGGAACCGGGTTCCAGATTGGGTACCCGGAGGGATCCGGAGGACGACCTTCTTCCCGTCCACCGTCCGAACCCGGATTTTCGATCCCAGCGAAGCCTGGGCGATGTTGATGGGGACTGAAACCTCCAGGTCCATCCCATCTCTCCGGAAGAACCTGTGCTCTTTGACCTTGAAGGTGATGATCAGGTCCCCCGGTTTGCCGCCGGACGCCCCACGCTCCCCCTGACCGGAAAGTCGCACCTTGGTCCCGTTCTCTGCCCCCTGGGGGACGGTAACCTGGATTTTCCGATTCTGGCGGACGGTCCCGGTGCCATCACAAGGGGAACAGGGTTTGTCCGGTATGGTTCCCCGCCCCATACATGCCGGGCATGGCCGTTTGACGGCAAAGCCGCCCTGCCCGAAGGAGACCGTTCCGGACCCTTTACACTCGGAGCAGGTCTTGGACTGGGTCCCCGGGGCGGCCCCGGAGCCCCCGCAGGTGGCGCATTCCTCAGTGATGGGTACGTTGATGGTGACACGCCCCCCTCGAACGGCGGTTTCGAAAGACACCTCGACCACATATTCGACGTTCCTACCCTGAGATGGCCCGGATCGGGGCTTGCCGGGCTCCCGTTTCCCTCGATCGAAGATGCTGGTAAAAAGGTCTGAAAGGCCTCCGAAACCCGAGAGATCATCGAAGGAGAAGCTTCCACCACCGGGGGTGCTGGTAGATCCAGGGAAGCCCTGACCCGGTCTGCTGAAGGGCCCCCTTCCGCCTTTTCCAAAGCCGAAGGCTCCGAGCCGCTTCATCTGGTCGTACTGCTTCCGCTTCTCAGCGTCGGAGAGAACGGAATAGGCCTCGCCGATTTCTTTGAAGCGCTCGCTGGCTCTAGGGTTCCCCGGATTTGCATCCGGGTGGTACTGCTTGGCCAGCTTCCGATAGGCCTTTTTGATGTCCCCGGGTGAGGCAGATTCCTTCACTCCCAGGACCTCGTAGAAGTCTTTTTTCGGCGTTGTCATTCAATGTTCCCGTGAGGGGGAGTGTATTCCCTCCCCTCAGTCATCGTCTTTATACACGCTCACCCGTGCCGGCCGAACCAGCTGGTCCTTGAAGAGGTAGCCCTTTTGGAAGACCTGGTGGACTGTCTCATCCTGGCCTTCTTCCTCCACCGGCACCCGCATCATGGCTTCCATTGAGTTTGGATCGAATGCCTCCCCCGTAGGATCCACTGCCTTCAAACCGGCATCGGTGAGGGCCTTTACAAACTTCCTTTCCACCAGGTCCACACCTTCGATGAGGGTTTCCAGCGTGGCATCCTCCGTGGTGAACTGGCTGACGCGTTGAAGGTCATCCAGGCCCTCCAGGAGCGACTTCGCCAACTCGGCTTGGGCTCGGACCCAACCCGTGGTCAGGTCAGCACTCACACGTTTTCGATAGTTCTCGAAGTCCGCCGCAAGTCGAAGGTGTCGATCACGGAGTTGATCCAGCTCCTCTTGGAGGATCTCCGTCTCAGACCTGGAAGTGAGCTCCTCCGCTTCCTCCAGGCCACCCTCGGATTCGGCCTCGGTGGGAGGCTCCTCCGCCCTTGCCGAGTCCTCTTGGACCAAGCTTTCCACTCCCTCCCCAGCGGGCACTGTTCCTCCGCCGTCCCCCTCCAATCCTTCTGTTTCTTCCGGGGTTTCGGGGGCACCACCCAATTTTTCGTTTTCCATCCCGTTCATACGAGCCATCTCGAGTCCGTATTCAATTGAAGCTTCGTCTCACGTGCTTCAGGGTTCACTGCAATCGGAGGAACTGATCCTCCAGCCAATCAAGGACCATCTGAAAAACCTCTTCCCGACCCAGGTCGTTAAAGGGTTCATGCTCGCGGCCCTCAAGAATCTCAACTCTAACGTCTTCTCCCACAATTCCCTGGGCGAACTCCAAGCTAACACGGGTATCGACCACCCGATCCGACCCAGCCAGGAGGAATAGGAGAGGGATCCCCGGTTGAATACCTCCCTCGAGAAGTCCGGTTTGGACCCGTTCGGCTTCCCGGAAAAGGCCCCCGGTAACCCGGGAGTGAATCAGCGGGTCGGCCAGCCAGGCCTCTGCCATCACGGGGTCCCGGGTCAGGCGTTGGGATCCTAGTCCATTGGGTAGCGGAACCCGCGGGAAAAGCCATCCGAAGGCCCCGGCCAAACGACGCATCCATTTCGGGCGGGGCACCCTCAGCCATGGGGCGGAAAAGATGGCCCCGACATAGCCTTCTCCCAATGTGCTGACCCGATTCAAGGCGATGAGCCCCCCCATGGAGTGCCCCAGGAGAAAGCGGGGCAGGGTTCCCGATACTTCCTGGGAAAGAACGCCTTCCATCACCAGGAGGTCTTCCAGGAAACGTGGGAAGGCGCTGACATCGCCCCTGGGGCCCTCGGAGAGCCCGTGGCCCCGCAGGTCGAACGAGAAGACGGACAGCCCTGCCCCAACCAGGACATTCGCGATCTCATCATACCGCCCACAGTGCTCGCCCAGGCCGTGGACGATCAGGACCGTGCCCCGCGGTTCTTCGGCCTCCCACAGGCACCAGCGGAGCTCGATCCCTTCAGCACCCGCGGTCCGGCCTTCCCGAATCCCTGTACTCACGGCTCCCTCCCCTCGGCCAACGCAAGGAGAAGGGCCATCGCCGCCTGTCCCGCCCTTTCCCGGACGGCCTCCCGATTCCCGAGAAAACGTTGCTGACGAACCGCAACGGTGTCCTCGAAGAGGGCAGCATAACAAACGGTTCCCACCGGTTTTTCTTCTGATCCACCGTCTGGCCCGGCGACACCGGTAATTCCGATGGCGGCCGTGGCATCCAGCTTCTCAGCGACCCCGGTCGCCATGGCTTCCGCCACTGCACGACTGACCGCCCCTTCCTCTCTGAGCATCTGCCCGGGGACACCAAGGAGTCGGCTCTTGACCTCATTCCCGTAGGCCACCACCCCACCTCGGAAGTACCTGGAGGATCCTGGTAGGTCTGTGATCCGTTTGGCGATCAGCCCACCCGTACAACTCTCCGCAACCGCCAGGAAGGCCCCTGACGATGCCAAGGCCGATCCCAGAGCTTCGGAGAGGTCTCCGGTGGAGGCCTTGAACCGGAAGGGAGCCAGAGCCGGTTCAAGACGCATCTCGATTTCGTCGAAAAGGCGTGTCGCCTCCCCCTCTGGGACCCCCTGGGTAGTAAGCCGAACGCGAGTGCCCCTCAGATCCGGCAGGAAGGCGATTGAGACCGGTCCATCGTCTATGGGCAGGATTGAGCCGATCTTTGTCGCCAGGATGGATTCTGCGATTCCCGTTGTGTGAATCGTGCGGTGGAGAATCGGGACCAGTCGCCCTCCAAATCGTGTCCGAAGGCGCGGACTGAGCTCGTCCAGGAATAAACCCCGCATCTCGGCCGGAATCCCGGGCAGAAGGACCACGGTCTCGCCGCCATCGGATTCCATGACAAGGCCAGGTGCTGCCCCGACAGGGTTGGGAAGGATCTCGGCCCCTCGGGGGACCTGTGCCATCCGCCGATTGTTCTCGGGAATCTCGTCATACCCAAGGAGCCGGAATCGCCGCCGGAGCTGCTCGACCAGGCCTGGATCCTCTTCCAGCGAGTAACCCAGGGCATGAGTCACGGCCGGCCGTGTGCGATCGTCGGGGGTCGGGCCGAGGCCGCCGGTCAGGACCACCAGCTCCGCCACCGCCACTCCCTCCCTCACGGCCTCCTGGATCGTCCCCTCGTCGTCTCCGACGACGGCTTGGCGAAGGACGGAGAAACCCAGGACTGATAGCTCCTGGCCCAACCAGGAACCATTGGTGTTGACTGTCTCGCCGAAAAGGAGTTCGTCCCCCACACCCACCACCACGGCCTTGGGTACCCCACCCTCCCTTGCTTCCCCCGTCACGATCGAACTCCCAGGAGAGTCCGGAACCGCCAGAGGTAGTCGCCCAGGGAAAAGACCGTTAGGAGAAGGGCCCCGGAGAGCATGACAACCACCCACCCTCCATGGAGATAGGTCCAGAAGGTCCAGAATCCGCCGGACCACTCCCTCTCGAGAGATAGCATGTGAAGAGGGTACCAGAGCAAAAGACCGCCCATGAACAGGTTTTGGACGAAGGCCTTGTACTTGCCCGATCTTCCGGCGGAGATCACGATCCCACGGTTTGCGGCGTAGCTCCTGAAAACCGTGATGAATACCTCTCGTCCAAAAATGATCAACACAACCCAGAGAGGGAGCGGTCCGATGAAAGGGAGCGGCCCTACCACGGCATCCCGGTGAGAGAGGATGTAGAAGGGGACGAAGGTAGCCACCACCAGGAGCTTGTCGGCCAAAGGGTCAAGGAGCTTGCCCAAATCGGTGATCAGGCCGTGTTTCCGCGCTAGATACCCATCCCAGAGGTCACTGAGGCCTGCTGCCACAAAGAGGGCCCACGCGGTGAAGCGTAGGGGCACCGATGGGGTCAGGACCAGAAAAAAAACCGCCGGACAGGCAACGATCCGTCCGAGGGTGATGACGTTGGGTAGGGAGAGACGGCCTGCGGCCATAGGCACTTCAGCTCAGCGACTTCACGACCAGCTTGCTGACAGCGCTCAGAGTTGGGAATACACCATCCCCCTCAATCGCTACGGCCTCAAAATCCGGAACGCCCATGGGGTTCAGGACCGACCGCAGCTCCTCTGGGCTCATAATGTCCGGGAGATCTCGCTTGTTGTACTGGATGACGAAGGGAATCGTCTCGATGTCATACCCATACGAATCCATGTTTTCATATAGGTTGTGCATCGCTTCGATGTTTGCTTCCAGCCGAGAACGCTGGGAATCCGCCACGAAGATCAGACCATCCACCCCCTTTAGAATCAGCCTGCGACTGGCATTGTAATACACCTGGCCGGGCACGGTGTAGAGATGGAACCGGGTCTTGAATCCTCGGATCTCCCCGAGGTCGATGGGAAGGAAATCGAAAAAAAGCGTTCGTTCCGTCTCCGTGGCCAGAGAGATCATCTTCCCCTTGGTGTCCGGGTTCACCCTGGAATACACGTGCTCCAGGTTCGTGGTCTTTCCTCCAAGACCAGACCCGTAATACACCACTTTACAGTTGATCTCACGGCTAGCGTAGTTGATCATCGACATGATCGAAAGCTACGCTCCTCTCGCCGGTGCGGGGACTCTCATAAACGAACCAAACTCCCCTGGTTTCAAGGAAGGTGACGGGGCCGGAGGTCTGGCCAAGCTCATAAACTCGTGATACCTGGGGCGTATGGCAAGTTCCGACTCAGGCCTCTATAGAGGGAGTCTCGGCCGGAGGCTCGTGAGCTTGATCCTCCATGCGCTTAAGGATGACACGAGCCCGGTTCTTCAACAGCTTTTTCCGCTCCCAGGCCACAAAATCCCGCAAGAGAGTAATGTTGGCCACGGTTGGCTCGGCCTTGGCGAGGTGGCCCAAGCACGCAAGTCGTTTCAGTGGATAGGGGCTGAAGAGGTTCCTCTGGTGCCGATCAATCTGATCCCGGACCACCAGGGCGGCGACAGCGCCAGCCGCAGCCATGGCAGCCAGGGCGATTCCCGTATTTTTTAAAGTCCTTTTCATTCCGTCGTCCCTCACATCTCCCTCCGGCCCGTAAGGGCCTCGGCGATGGTCGTTCCATCGACGTACTCAAGGTCACTTCCCACCGGGATCCCTCGCGCAAGCCTGGTAACCCTGGACACCATCGGTCTTATCAGGTCCTCCAGGTAGACAGCGGTCGCCTCCCCTTCAACCGACGCGTTTGTGGCCACGATCACCTCCGAGACGTTCCCTGCTGCTTCCTCCAATCGGCCCAGGAGGGCATGGATGGAGAGCTGATCCGGTCCCACCCCGTCCAGAGGGGACAGGTGCCCGCCCAGGACATGATACCTTCCCTGAAACTGACCCGTTCGCTCAATGGCACCCACCTCAAAGGCCTCCTCCACAACGCAGAGAATCGATGGGTCTCGATTCGGGTTGGCGCACACCTCGCAAAGTTCTCCCTCGGAGAAGTTACCACAGACCCCGCACGGACGAATCCGATCCGCCAGCTGCCGGACAGCCTGAGCCAGACCCTGGGCTTCCTCCTTGGGGCGCTTCATCAGGTGATATACCAGACGTCGGGCCGTTTTCGGTCCGATCCCCGGAAAGCGAGCGAACTCCTGCTCTAGCTGGTCGATTACCGACATGGTCTGGGAGGGGTTTTCCGCGGTCTCAGAACAAACCCGGCAGCTGCATCGGCAGGCCGCCAGTAGCCTTCCTCATCTCCTCCTCATACTTGGCCCGGGCCTTGTTCTGGGCCTCCGAGACGGCAGCGAGGACAAGGTCCTCCAGCATCTCTACGTCGGACGGATCCACCACCGCCACGTCGATGCTGAGAGCCTTGACGGTCCCTTTCCCGTCAACAGTGGCCTTGACCATCCCACCCCCGGAGGAGGAAGAAACTTCTTCTGCTTCCATCCGCTCCTGGAGCTCCGAGACTTTGGATTGGAGCTGCTGCCCCATTTGAATCAATTGCTGAAGATTATTCATCCCCTCGATTCCAGATAAGAAAGGTGATTTGGCTGTCGAAAGCCTGAGGCTGACCACAAAAAAGCGCCCTCATTCCAAAAGCTCCAGATCCAGTTCTTTTACAGCCTCCCCGAGAGCCGGTTCCTTGTCGACCAGCTCCTGTAGTCGACCATTCCTGACAGTTTCTTCCGTGATTCTTCCCGAAAACCTCTCGGCGTCGGCCACAGGGGCCACCTCTATATCTCGTACTTTCTGGCCCAGTTCCAAAAGAGCCCCTTTCAGCGCCTTCTGGACACGCGGATCCAGGAGCCTTTCCAGAGCAGGCCCCTCGGGCACCGCCAGTCTCACCCGGTCCTCTTCGGGGAAGTCAACCGAGGCCGCTTTGAGAAACGGGACCACCCCTCGGGGAACTCCGGGAGCTCCCTCCAGGAGGCACCTCCAGGCGGAGGGAAGGTCCTCAGCAGGTGAACTCCCGTCAGAGGGCGATCCTCCCCTGGGAGGGGAGGCCCGCCGTTCGGAGACACTTCCCAGACCGGCAGGGGGCCGCTCTTCCTCGGAGCCGCCTCCCCGGAGGCCCGAACGAGGAGGCTCGGAGCCCTCCGGACCCTCCGGTTCCAACTCTTCGCCCCCCAACCCTTGTAGGAGCGATTCGACGGAAATGGTGCGATCCTGGTAGCTCATCCTCAGGAGGAGCATCTCCAGGAGGAGCCTGGGATGAGCGCTTCGTCTGAGGTTCCCAGAAGCCTCCAGTTCCGTGGCCTGAGCAAGCATTCTCACCAGATCCCCCACAGAGAAGCTCTCGG